>CAJMNU010000019.1 GCA_905214855.1 uncultured bacterium
GACATCCGTGGCTTCTTCAGGGCGATGGAAAGATGAGTAAATCAAAAGGAAATGTTTTGTATGCAGATACCTTGGTAGATTTCTTTGGTGTGGATGCAGTGCGTTATTTTGTTTTGCATGAGATGCCTTTTGATAATGATGGCGTGATCTCATGGGAGCTGATGGTAGAGCGTATGAATTCTGATCTGGCCAACATTTTGGGAAATCTGGTAAAGAGAACGATCTCCATGACCAACAAATATTTTGGCGGTGTAGTGACCAATACAAATGTGACAGAAGATGTGGATGCAGATCTCAAAGCAGTAGTTTTGGAAGCTGTCAAAAAAGCAGATGCGAAGATGAATGAACTGCGTGTGGCAGATGCGATCACAGAAATCTTCAATATCTTTAGAAGATCAAATAAATATATTGATGAGACAGCGCCATGGCTTTTGGCGAAAGATGAGGAGAAGAAAGACAGACTTTCCACTGTACTTTATAATCTGACAGAGGCAATCACAATTGGTGCATCTTTGTTGGAATCCTTCATGCCGGAGACGTCCGAAAAGATCTTGGCACAGCTGCATACACAGAAGCGCAAACTGGAAGAAATGGATACCTTTGGTCTGTATCCATCTGGTAATCGTGTAACAGAAGATCCAGAGATTCTGTTTGTACGTATGGATATTAAGGAAGTGCTGGAGAAGGTGGAGGCACAGAAGGCTGCCCAGACACAGGAAAATGGTGAAGAAACTGCAAAGGATGGACAGGAGACACCAGCTGAGGGTGTTATGGATATAGAACCAAAGGCAGAGATCACATATGATGACTTTGCGAAATTGCAGTTTCAGGTAGGAGTGATCCTTAAATGTGAAGAAGTGCCTAAATCAAAAAAATTGCTCTGTTCTCAGGTACAGATAGGAAGTCAGGTGCGACAGATCGTCAGTGGCATCAAGGCTCATTATAAGCCAGAGGACATGGTAGGAAAACGTGTCATGGTAGTAACAAACTTAAAACCAGCTAAATTAGCAGGTTTGGTGTCAGAGGGAATGATTCTTTGTGCTGAGGATGAAAAGGGAGAGCTTTCTTTGATGGTACCAGAGAAAAATATGCCAGCAGGAGCAGAAATCTGCTGATTTTGATTGAAATAAGATGAGGTGCCGGATGTTGAGCGAGGCTCTGAGAAGGAGACAGATTCAATATCCGGCTTTCTTAGACTTTGTGTTGCTATCCAGCAGGATACAGAAAGGATTGCAGATGGAAGAGAAGAAAAAAGAAAGTGCGGACTGGGAGTTATCTGAGGACTTTTATAAAGAAGAAATTACGAAGACACTGTCTTTAGATGATTTTGTGGAAGATGAGGAATGTGAGACTGCGGATACCTATTCTGTAAGAGGAGAATTAGAAAGAGTTGTGGCAGATGTCAAAGCAGTCCAGAAGTTACAGACAGAGGGTAAAAATACAGAAGAGATCGCAGCTGCTACAGGATTGGATGTCCAATATGTGTATAATATACAGATCTGTACACAAGGATTCCATGAAGATGATGCGATTGCGGTTGCACATCTTGTGATGATGGGGTAAAACATCTTTTGACTCCATCATCAAAATATAAAAAGATACAAAACAAAGAAGAAAGGAGAGATTGCCTGCAAAGATTACAATAGCAGACAATCAGTTGCAAAGAATGAAGCATAAGTCGTGGGTTGAAAAATGGGGGATCAGTGCCAGTGCGCTCTGGATTCTTGCAATGATCTTTCTTTTGATGGATCATTTTGGAGCTGCATATATGGAACTTGGAGTATTGGGAGGTGCGACAGAGGCTGGCATGGATCTGTATTCACCTTATATGATGCCAGATCTTTTATTGAGATTATTTGGAGCGATTGCATTTCCTCTGATTGCGTTTTTGTTTGTAGAGGGATTTCGAAAGACAGACGATATAAAAACGTATGCATTGAAAACACTGACAGTTGCTGTAGTGGCAGAGATACCATTTGATCTTGCTTTTTATATGACTCCTATCTATCTTTGGCATCAAAATCTATTTTTTACCTTGCTTTTAGGACTTGGAGTTTTAGTATGTTTGAAGCGTTTTGGAAAAAATATGGTGACTAAGATCCTTGTCCTTTTGGCAGGTTGTGCTCTTACCTTTTTGATTCGTGGAGATAGAGGACTGGAAGGTATCGTTATTATTTGTGCTATGTATATGCTCTGGGACAGACCCTTGCTCCAGTTTGCATTCTGTGCGATGATCTTGATCCAGAATCCGTTAGCGCCACTGAGTCTTTTGGCATTTTTACCAATCCGTCTGTATGATGGAACAAATTATGAAAAATTACAGAACATTTTTTATATCTTTTATCCAGTTCATATCCTGCTTCTGTATTTTTTGCGGATTGCAGTGTTTGGTACGTGATGGAATCAAGGCAGAAAAGAGAAAAAAATTGATTTTTAAAAATCTGAAATGCTGTGGAAGAGATGGAGATGAATGATATGATTATTGACACACATGCTCATTATGATGATGAGGCATTTGAGGATGATCGGGAGGAACTGATCTGTGGTCTGTATAGTAAGGGGATAGAGAGAGTTGTCAATGTCGGAGCAAGTATGGATTCATCCAGACGGACATTGGAACTGATCCGCCAATATGATTGCGTATATGGAGCGATCGGAGTACATCCAACAGAGACAGAAAACATGACAGAAAAAGATCTGGAGTGGTTGAAACAGGCATGTTCACAGCCTAAAGTAGTTGCATGGGGGGAGATTGGTCTGGACTATTACTGGGATGAACCAAAAAGAGAGATCCAGAAAGAATGGTTTGTACGCCAACTGAATGCAGCAAGAGAGGTAAAACTTCCTGTGATCATTCACAGCAGAGATGCAGCGAAAGATACATTAGATCTTATGAAAGCAGAAAATGCCGGTGAAATTGGTGGTGTGATACATTGCTTTTCTTATGGTACAGAGATGGCAAGGGAATATCTGGATATGGGATTTTCTCTTGGAATCGGCGGGGTAGTGACATTCCAGAATGCGAAAAAGCTGAAAGAGGTTGTCGAATACGCTCCACTTACTTCTTTGGTATTGGAAACTGATTGTCCTTACCTTACTCCTGTACCTTACCGTGGGAAGAAAAATCACTCCGGATATCTTCCCTATGTAGTGGAGGAGATAGCAAGGCTGAAAAAAATAACAACTGAGGAAGTTGTGAATGTGACAAAAGAAAATGCAATGCGTTTATATCGCTGGAATAAATAATAGGATATCCTGTGCTGCCTGCATTGAGGAATGCAGTAAAATGGCAGTCAGGTCATAAAAAATGGAGGAAATCAGTGGCAAATTTAGGGATTCCACAAAATACGATTGAAATTTTACAGAAATATAATTTTGTATTTCAGAAGAAATTTGGACAGAATTTTTTGATCGATACCCATGTTTTGGAAAAGATCATTGATGCAGCAGGCGTAGGAAAAGAGGATATGGTACTGGAGATCGGTCCGGGGATCGGGACTATGACTCAGTATCTGGCAGAGGCGGCAAGAAAAGTAGTGGCTGTAGAGATCGACAAAAATCTGATCCCGATCTTACAGGATACTCTGTCTGCATATGAAAATGTAAAAGTTATACAGGGTGATATCTTAAAAATTGATATTCAAAAACTGGTAGATGAGGAAAATGGAGGAAAGCCAATTAAAGTAGTGGCAAATCTTCCATATTATATTACAACACCGATTATTATGGGATTGTTTGAGAGCAATGTTCCAATAGAATCTGTGACTGTTATGGTACAGAAAGAAGTCGCAGACAGGATGCAGGTTGGACCGGGATCAAAAGATTATGGTGCACTTTCTTTGGCAGTGCAGTATTATGCAGAGCCTTATATTGCAGCAAATGTCCCACCAAACTGTTTTATGCCAAGACCAGGAGTTGGATCTGCGGTTATTCGCCTGACGAGACATCAAACTCCTCCGGTGAATGTAGAAGAACCGGATCTGATGTTTAAACTGATCCGTGCATCTTTCAACCAGAGAAGAAAAACACTCCAAAATGGTTTGAATAATTCACAGGAATTGTCTTTTACAAAAGAACAGATCGCAGAGGCGATCGCAGAGGCAGGTTTTTCTCCTTCTATTCGGGGAGAGGCATTAACTTTGGAGCAGTTTGCAAACCTGTCTAATGTATTTACAAAGATGAAAGGCTGATGCTGTTTAGCATATGAATAGCTTTTGGGATAGAAAAAAGACCAGAATGTGCCATATGGCAATACTGGTCTTTGACATGTCAAAGCTGATCCGTCAATTATGCCTGCTGTTCTGCTTTGTACTGCTTTAATGCTTTTGCTAACTGGTCAGGACAGGAAGTTGGACGAGGACCACATTTGATGCCGTCCAGACGGGAGATTGCTTCATCGATATCCATACCTTCGATCAGGCGGGAAACACCCTGTGTGTTTCCGGAACATCCACCGTTGAAAACGACATTTACAATTTTGTTATCTTTTACGTCAAACGTAATTCCGCGGGAACATACACCCTGTGTTTTAAATTCCATTGTTCTATCCTCCGTATGAATGTGTTGAAGTGAAATGTGTATCCTATGGAACGTGTTGTCTTCATAACAAAGTTTTCATAAATACACAGTACCCAGTATAGCGTTGAGTGAAGGGCTTGTCAAGAAGAGAACTGGATAGAAGTACATAGAAAGCAAAGGGATAAATAAAATAAGGAAACTTGAATATAAGTTCAGGATGAAAACACAGAAGAGAAGATATGCGAAGAAATAGGAAGAGAATAGGAAAAGAACAGGATAACAGAGACGATCAGCAGATATTTAGAGATAAAAAGAAGAGAAAGAAAAGAGGATATATATGTTAGGAATTATTGGAGCAATGGATGAGGAAGTTGCTAAGATCAAAGAGAAAATGGAACATGTTCAGGTAGAGAAGAAAGCTGGTATGGAGTTCTTTGTAGGAAAGCTCTGTGATAAAGATGCAGTTGTAGTAAGATCTGGTATCGGAAAGGTGAACGCTGCTATCTGTACACAGATTCTGGCAGATAATTTTCATGTAGATGCAGTGATCAATACTGGAATTGCCGGCTCATTGAAAAATGAGATCAATATTGGAGATATTGTCCTGTCTACTGATACAGTACAGCATGATATGGATGCAACTGGTTTTGGGTATGCGCCAGGACAGATACCAAGAATGGAATGCCTTGCCTTTCAGGCAGATTCTGAACTGTTACAATTGGCAAAAGCCTGCTGCCTTGAGGTGAATCCTGAGATTGGTGTCTGGGAAGGTCGTGTGGTGAGCGGAGATCAGTTTATTGACCGCAAGGAGAAGAAAGAGTGGATCAGCAATACCTTTGGAGGTTTTTGTACTGAGATGGAGGGGGCTGCTATTGCACAGACAGCATATTTAAATGAGATTCCTTTTCTTGTTATTCGGGCAATTTCCGACAAAGCTGACGATAGCGCAAACGTGGATTATAAAGAATTTGAGGAAGCTGCGATCCGGCATTCTGTAAGGCTTTTACTGGCAGTTGCAGAAAAATGGCAGCAGAAATAGGATGAACTTAACGGGAAGTTTAGAATAAAAATGAAGTCGAAACAGGGAGATATTTGACGAACGATTCTAGGCGTTTTGAACTTCCCAAATGAAATATGACCCGCTATAATATGTGGCATTGACAGAGAAGAATGGACTTTGGACTGTGCTGTGTATTGTAGCGGTTTTTGTTTTTTAGTCCCTGTCTTCTCTGGATAGGAAAGAGAGGAGAAAGCGTATGTTACAATTTTTGGAGACAGGAACTGGTGTGTATGGTATTGCAGTCATCTGTATGCTGGGAATTTTGAGCAAATGTATGGTAAATCAGGTGTACAGGAGAATGATCCGTCAGACAGACAATATGGCGACAACAAGGAATGCATTTTTGAAGAATTTCAGACAGAGGACAGAGAATACATATTGGGTCAATCAGGGAATCTATAATGCAAGGGTGTATGTAGAACGACAGATATATGGCTGTAGGTTTTTAGGGCTTTCTCTGGATATCTGGGATGGGATTGCCGGACAGGCAGTACTTCTGACTTTGCTGGCAGGAGGAACTGGTGCATATCTGTCTTATTGGTATCAGCTGGATTCTTCTTACATGGTTATGTATAGCATGACAGCTGCGATCGGTGCAATTGGAGTGCTTTTGACAGATTGGAGTGTGAGAACAGGGAAAAAACGAGATCAGTTGGTTTTTTGTCTTCAGGACTATGTTGAAAATTCAATGGGGAGAAGGAGTGCAAATCGCACAGAAAAAGAAGAGAAAGAGATAGAGGATGCAAATAAAGACCGTGTTATTGTGAATATGGAACGAGGCGGTTTTAGGAGCAGAATGGAGCAGGAAAAAGAAAATCAAGAGCGTTTAAATGAATCAAAAAAAGAAGAGATGAGAGCATCGCTTGTGATGGGAGCAGAAGAGAATTCTGATAAGAAAGGATTCCAGACACGTCGAGATGCAGTAAAGAAGAGAAAAGGACATTTGGAAACAGAGAGAATGGAGAATGAAACGGTATCTGTAAAAAATAATATCAGAGGATCTTTAGCAGAGATTGAAAATCTGAGAAAAAGTGTGGAGCAGACTGCGGCAGGAAAGGATCATGGAGCAGAGGAGATGGCTGATAAGGAACAATCTGGAGTAGATCTTACTGAGATTTTGCAGCCGGATCAGATACGGGTTCTTGGTGAGATTTTTAAGGAGTATCTAAAATAAGATTTTGTGGAATGTTTGGAATAAAAACCCATTGTAAATATTGTAAATAGCTCATCGTATTGATATAATAAATAAGAATAGACAGCTTTTTTAGCAGCCTAAAAAGAAGGTAAAAGGAGAGGTAAACAATGGGAAGAGAAGTAAAGTTGGATTACTCTAAGACAGCAGGATTTATTTCTGCAGAAGAATTAGAGAACATGAAACATGCCGTGTTGGATGCAAAGGAAGTCCTGCTCTCAAAGAGTGGCGCAGGAAATGACTTTTTAGGTTGGATCGACCTGCCGGTAGAGTATGATAAGGATGAATTTGCAAGAATCAAAGAGGCTGCAAAGAAAATCCAGAATGATTCAGATGTATTGTTGGTCGTTGGTATCGGTGGTTCTTATCTTGGAGCAAGAGCAGCGATCGAATTCCTGTCTCATAGCTTCCACAATATTCTTCCAAAGGGAGCAAGAAAGACTCCGGAGATCTATTTTGTAGGAAATAGCATCAGTAGCAAGTATATTAAGGATTTACAGGATGTTCTGGAGGGAAAAGACTTCTCTATCAATATTATTTCCAAATCCGGTACAACAACAGAGCCGGCGATCGCATTCCGTGTATTCAAGAAAATGTTAATTGAAAAATATGGCAGAGAAGAAGCAAACAAACGTATCTATGCAACTACAGACAGAGCAAAGGGAGCATTGAAAAATCTGGCTGATGAAGAGGGATATGAGAAGTTTGTTGTTCCGGATGATGTAGGAGGACGTTTCTCCGTTTTAACAGCTGTTGGTCTTTTACCGATCGCTGTAAGCGGTGCAGATATTGATCAGTTGATGGAAGGAGCTGCTTCTGGAAGAAAGAAAGCACTGGAATTGCCATATGAGGAGAATGATGCACTGTTGTATGCATCTATCCGCAATATCTTATTAAAGAAAGGCAAATCTGTAGAGATTGTTGCTAACTATGAGCCAAGCCTGCATTATGTGTCTGAGTGGTGGAAACAGCTGTATGGAGAGAGTGAAGGAAAAGATCAGAGAGGTCTGTTCCCAGCAGCAGTAGATCTCACAACAGATCTGCATTCTATGGGTCAGTTTATTCAGGATGGCGCAAGAATTATGTTTGAGACAGTATTGAATGTGGAAGACTCTGAGGCAGAGATCATTCTGGATGAAGAGGAAGTAGACACAGACGGAATGAACTATCTGGCTGGCAAGACCGTTGATTTTGTCAATAAGAGTGCAATGAACGGAACAATTCTTGCACATACAGATGGACATGTGCCAAACCTGCAGGTGAACATTCCAGAGCAGAATGCATTTTATTTGGGTGAGCTGTTCTATTTCTTTGAGTTTGCATGTGGTGTCAGCGGATATCTGCTTGGTGTAAATCCATTTAATCAGCCTGGAGTAGAAAGCTACAAGAAAAATATGTTTGCTTTACTTGGAAAACCTGGATATGAGGCTGAAAGAGAAGCATTGTTAAAGAGACTGTAATTGGAGTTGGTAAAACAGCAATCATGAATTTCCAGAAATTACCAAAAAAATGGTTGGTAGATTTTGGAAAATGTGCTATACTGTAGTCGTGAATCCGAAAGAAAGGATACATTCTTTATTCACGGATTTGCTTACTCCCCTGAAACCCTGTTGGAACTTTTCCAACAGGGTTTTTATAGTCAGGAGAGAGGTGATGTTTAATAGGCTTCTTCAAGAATTTGGATTTCCAGATATTGAAAATCTAATATTTCGATAAAATTATCTTGATTAAAGCGGGTCTTGGCACGAAGCTGAAATTCTTTGATATTAGAATCGAGCCAGATTGGTTTTTCAAGATCAAACTGGCTGCATATCTCATCGAGAGCCTGAAATACCATTTGAGTACGGCTTAATGAAAAATCATTGATCTCAATAACCATATCTTCTTTTATTCGGTTGTCTTTCCATATTTTTCCCCACATACGAAACATAAAGTCATCCCTTTCTATTTTTATTTGATGTGCTGAATCAGAGTCAGGAGACCGTAAATCCCCTTGCTCCTAATATGCTGTGCTTATTGTAACATATCTTTTATGCACATAATAGCATGGGATAAAAAATCAGAAAAGTATTTCAAAAAAGATACTATCCTTCTTTTGAAGGCAGAAGATGGGAAAAGTGCATAAAATGCAGATGTGCTGCTTATAATAGAAATAAAAATTAATATATAAACAGATTTATAAAGAAGGGCAAGAGAAAACTTTCAGGAAATGGAGTGCAAAGAAAGGAAAGAAAGAACTGGCGGGAGGTATACATGAAAGTATTAGAACGATTTATAATGCGTCAGGGGAGAGAACTCTATTATTATGACACAGGAAATGGATTTTGTGAGAAAGAGTTCGCTGAAAAACTGAGCAGTATGATTGAGGCGGAGAAGGAAAAAAAGGGAAAAGAAGGCGTTGTGTTTCTCTGTATCGGGACAGATCGTTCTACCGGAGACAGTCTGGGACCGTTGATTGGGTACAAGTTAAAAGAAAGAAAATTGGGAAATATGAAGATATTAGGAACTCTGGAACAGCCTGTTCATGCTATGAATCTGGAAGAGTATCAGACAATATTAAATACAATATATAGAAATGATGTTATCGTTGCAGTGGATGCGTCTGTGGGAACAGCAGAACATGTTGGATTTGTAACTTTGGGAAAAGGTCCTCTTAAACCAGGTCTTGGAGTCTGCAAGGAATTGAAAGCTGTAGGAGATCTGTTTATTACAGGAATTGTGGGAAGCTGTTCTAATTATGACCCATTGATGCTGCAAAGTATTCGTTTGTCTATAGTTATGCGTCTGGCAGATTGTATCAGTGGAAGTATTTTTCTTGTCGATAAGTTGTGGAATAAAGCATCCTTGATTTGACAAAATATGCGTTCTTAGTGTGCTATGATTTCTTAGATAGAAAGAAAATAGAATATCATAGCGAGGTGAACATATGGGAGAACTGTACAATCTTTATCCAAAACTTCCCCGCAATATCAAACAGATCGGGGAAAAAGAGGAAACAACAAGGCTGTATGTAGAAGATTATGTCAGCACATACTTAAAGAGTCTAGTTCCATCCGGAGAGAATGATCTTAGGGTGGGACTTTTGCTTGGAAATTTGGATGAGAGAGATGGGATTGTGTATCTGTTTTTAGATGGTGCTATGGAGTTGGAAAACATCAATGCTGCCATTGGAAATGTAGAGTTTACAGAGGCGATCTGGAAAAAAGCATATCAGGATATCGAAGAACATTTTCCCAAGAGAACGATTCAGGGATGGTTTCTATGTGGTGCAAAAGGAAATCAGTTGAAGTCGGTTGATTATTGGAAAGATCATAACCAGTATTTTGCAGGAAAACATAAACTGATGTATTTGAATAGTGGAAGCGAGGGTGAGGAGGAAATCTATATCACCCGTGAAGATGGTCTTGCGGCTTTGAAAGGTTATTATATTTTTTATGAGCGCAACCAGATGATGCAGGATTATATGATCCAAAGAAATGATAGCAAGCGGACGGAGATTGGTGTTCAGGATCGTGTGACAAGAGATTTTAAGGATCGAATGAGTGAGAGAAAAGGACAGTTTCGCAGTCAGAGAGCAATGGTCAGGACATTGTCGGGGATTTGTGGGACACTTTCTGTTGTAGTGTTGGCGGGAGGGATTGTGATGGCAAACAATTATTCCCAGATGAGACAGATGAAATCTGTTATAGCTTCCGTTTTACCTCAGGGTGAGGAAGAACAGAAGACGATGGAATTGACAGATGTTGGGGCAGATGATACAGAGGTAGAGATTGAGTCTGTCTCGGGAAATGTGTATCCGACTGAGAAAGAAATGACAACAGAGACATCAATAGAGATGGCAACAGAAACATCAGAAATATCAACACAAACATCAATAGAGTCAGAAGTCAAACAGGCAGGAGAACAGGAAAATTCTTTGGAGAAAGTTCTGGCAGACATAGGGCAAAAGGAATCACAAGTTTCCAAAGAGCAAGAAGAAACTTCCAAAGAGCAAGAAGAAACAAAGGTGGAAAAGAAAGAAGGAAAAACAGAATCTAAGAGTGTGGGACAATCTTCTAAAATCCCAGGGGGAAATCAGACTGCATCTCAGGCAGTTTCTCAGGAGAAAAGTGGTCTCATAGAGACAACAGATGTTTCTAGCGGAAAGACGGTGAGATATTATATTGTGGGAGAAGGAGAGACACTGAATGGAATCTGTTATAAGGTGTATCATAATATCACACAGGTGGAGGCAATCTGTGAATTAAACGGACTGGAAAGTCAGGATAAAATCATGGCAGGTCAAAAATTAGAACTTCCTTAGTCAATAAAAGTAATGCGTAATATAATAAAATAGTGTATAATAGGTTTACCTTCGGGAGAAAAGTTAGGTAGGAGGTGAATCTATGAGTGATATGAATTCTATGAGCCGTGAGACAAAAAAACAACAATTAAGGCAGAGGATAATACGGTCTGGGGATGCGGCACCGCCCCGTCCGGTAAAAGGACCTGTGATCGAACAGGAAGACGATCTGGAAGAGGCTTTGAAAAAACGCCGCAGGCATAAGCAAAAGATTGCGGCAGTGATACTTCTTGTTCTGATAGTCTTTGGAATAGCAGGTTATTTTTATTTGGATCAATATCAATTTCAGGAATATAAGGTTTCTTGGCAGCAGGAGATGACAGAAGGGGGATTTGCACAATATGTCAGCTTTGGAGACAATGTTTTAAAATATTCCAAGGATGGTGTAAGTTATATTGATGCAAAAGGTCAGGAAGTCTGGGTACAGGGATATGAGATAAAAACACCCATTGTTGCTGTCAAAGGAGATTATGCGGCAATCGCAGACCAACAGGGAAATGCGATCTATATTTTTGATAAGAATGGTATGCTGGGACAGGCTGCTACACAGCTTCCGATTTTGAAAGTTTCCATTTCTGCAAAAGGGCTGACGGCTGCTATTTTAGATGATGGAAATGCAAATATCATTGCCTATTATAAAAAAGATGGAACTGATATGAAGTTGGATATCCGTACGACACTAGCAGGAGATGGGGGATATCCGCTTGATATTTCTCTCTCACCAAACAGTCAGCTTTTGATGGCATCTTTTGTATATTTGAATAGTGGTGTAATGAAGAATAAGGTGGTATTCTACAATTTTTCTGAAGTGGGAAAGAATGTGATCGACCGTTTGGTTGGAGGATTTCAGGATGAGTATGCATCCAAACTGGCTCCAAGGGTGGAATTTTTGACGGATACATATGCCTGTGTTTTTGCAGACAATAGTTTGGATTTTTATTCGCTGAAAGATGAAATGTCTCCAAGGATGATCGTTTCACAGGAGCAGGCGGAGGAAATACAGAGTGTATTTTATTGTTCAGAGTATGCAGGCTGTATTACAGGCAATACAGATGGAGAGAATGCATATACTCTGCAGGTATATAAAAATAATGGAGATAAGGTTTTTTCCGTTCCTTTTAACTATGATTATAAGCATGTGGATGTTGACGGAAACAGAGTAATCTTGTATAATGAGAACTCATGTCAGATCTATAATATGAATGGACATCTCAAATTTTCTTCAGAGTTTGATTTTTCCGTATCGAAAATCAGAAGCGGAAGAATGGCAAATTCCCTGATCATCACAGGACCACAGATTATGAAGGAAATTGTCTTGAAATGAAAGACAGTAAGAAAACCCCAATAAGTAATGGTGGATTAGTAAGAAAACCTAAATAAACAATCATGAATAAAAGACAATATGAGCAGAATTGTATTGTCAAAAGCACATGCCGAGAAAGACGAAGAGTCTGTCTCTAAGGCACATGATACTATTTAACACATATACAGGAGGATGAATCATGAACAAATTGGATGAAATGTCAATTAATGCGATCCGTGTTTTATCTGCTGACGCAATTCAGAAAGCAAAATCAGGGCATCCGGGGCTTCCGCTTGGATGTGCTTCTGTTGCCTATGAGTTATGGGCACACCACATGAACCATAACCCAGCAGATCCTGACTGGGCAAACCGTGACCGTTTTATTCTTTCCGGAGGTCATGGATCTATGCTGCTTTATTCTTTACTCCATTTATTTGGATATGGAGATCTGTCTATTGAAGATATTAAGCAGTTCAGACAATTAGGCTCTCTCACAGCAGGACATCCGGAGTACCGCCACACCGTAGGTGTAGAGGCAACAACAGGACCTTTGGGAGCTGGTATGGGAATGGCAGTCGGTATGGCTATGGCAGAAAGACATCTGGCAAGTGTCTTCAATAAAGAAAACTATCCGGTTGTAGATCATTTCACATATGTATTGGGCGGAGATGGCTGTATGATGGAGGGAATTTCTTCTGAGGCTTTTTCTCTGGCAGGAACATTAGGACTTTCCAAACTGATCGTATTGTATGATTCTAACCGTATTTCTATTGAAGGAAGTACAGATATTGCATTTACTGAGGATGTGCAAAAGAGAATGGAAGCATTTGGTTTCCAGACTCTGACTGTGGAAGATGGAAATGATCTTGAGGCAATCGCAAAAGCGATCGAAGAGGCAAAAGCAGATACAGAACATCCTTCTTTTATCACAGTAAAGACAGAAATCGGTTATGGCTGTCCAGCAAAACAGGGAAAAGCAAGTGCACATGGAGAGCCTCTGGGAGAGGATAATGTGAAGGCATTAAAGGAATTTTTGGGATGGCCTTCCATGGAACCGTTCTTTGTACCGCAGGAGGTATATGAGAATTACAGCCGTATCGCAGAAGAAAAGGCTGAAGCAGAGGCAGCATGGAATGTGATGTTTGCGGCATATTGCGAAGAATATCCAGAGATGGAAGAACTCTGGAATAAATATCATGATGAAGAACTGGCAGAGAAAGTGCTGAAAGAAAATGCTGAATTCTGGGCACCACAGGAAAAGCCAGAAGCTACCCGTAATCTGTCAGGACAGGTGATCAACCGTATGAAAGATCTGCTCCCAAATCTGATCGGAGGAGCAGCGGATCTGGCACCGTCTAACAAAACACATATGAATGGCGAGGCAGATTATTCTAAGGCAGATTATTCTGGACGCAACCTGCACTTTGGAGTCAGAGAGCTGGCAATGACAGCGATCGGAAATGGTCTGATGCTTCATGGCGGTCTTCGTGCGTATATTGCAACTTTCTTTGTGTTCAGTGACTATACAAAACCGATGGCACGTCTTTCTGCTCTGATGCAGGTACCGCTGACTTTTGTCTTTACACATGACAGTATTGGTGTAGGTGAAGATGGTCCGACACATGAACCGATCGAGCAGCTTGCAATGCTGCGTTCTCTGCCGAATTTCCATGTTTTCCGTCCATGTGATGCAACAGAGACAGAGGCAGCATGGTACAGTGCAGTGACATCAAAGAGAACTCCTACCGCATTGGTATTGACAAGGCAGAACTTGGAGCCAATGGCGGGAAGCAGCCGTGAGGCATTAAAGGGTGGTTATATTCTGGATGATTGTGAGGGAACTCCAGAGTATATCCTTATGGCAAGTGGTTCAGAGGTAGCTCTTGCAGTGAAAGCAAAGGAAATCCTTGCAGCAGAAGGTAAAAAAGTCCGTGTTGTTTCTATGCCATGTATGGATCTGTTTGAAGAACAGAGTGAGGAATATAAGGAGTCTGTACTTCCAAAGAGTGTGAGAAAGAGAGTATCTGTAGAAGTTTTAAGCACATTTGGATGGGGCAAATATGTAGGTTTGGATGGCGCAAGCATCGGAATGGATCAGTTTGGTGCAAGTGGTCCGGCAGCACAGCTTTTTGAGCATTTTGGATTTACAGCAGAGCATGTGGCAGAGGTTGCCAGAAGTCTGTAATGTTTATTTTTTAGCAGCGGATAGAAATGATATGTTTTTTGAGGATCAGATCTAAATAAACATATAGCGTTCAAAGATAGTGATGCAGCAATATGAATGCTATGAAAGAGACAAAAAAGGCTGCAAAAAAAGATATGAGATACAAGAAATAAAAATGGCAGGATGCAGTTCTGTTTCAGGGCTTGCAATCCTGCCTTTCTTCTCTTATAATGAAGAAAAACCATGTTGGATAAGTACATATAGGTATTGCGTGATCCTGTCATGGTACCCTGAATGATCGGGGTAAAAAAAGGCAAAGGAAGGAAAAAAAATGGGTTTGAAATGTGTTGGTGTTGATATCGGAGGAACAACAGTAAAGATCGGTTTGTTTGAGACAGATGGGGAACTGCTTGACAAATGGGAAGTTCCAACCAGAAAAGAAGAAAATGGAAAGTATATTCTGGAAGATGTGGCTGCTTCTATCCGCAAAAAATTGGAAGAGAAAGGATTGACCTTGGCTGATGTTGTTGGAGTTGGTATGGGAATCCCTGGACCAGTTCTTCCAGATGGAAATGTGGAAGTATGTGTGAATCTTGGCTGGCGCAATGTAAATCCTGGAAAAACACTCAGTGCATTGCTGGATGATATTGCAGTACAGAGCGGAAATGATGCAAATGTGGCAGCACTTGGTGAAATGTGGCAAGGCGGCGGAAAAGGATATAATGATATTGTGGCAATTACGCTTGGAACTGGAGTTGGCGGCGGTATCATCATGAATCAGAAGATCGTTGCAGGTCGTCATGGACTGGGTGGTGAAGTAGGACATATCCATATCCGTGAAGATGAAAAAGAATATTGCAATTGTGGTGGTATGGGATGTCTGGAGCAGATTGCTTCTGCAACAGGAATTGCGAGAGAAGCAAGAAGAAAAATGGCAGCTTGTGATACTCCATCTCAGTTAAGAAAAGCTGGAGATGCAGTTACAGCCAAAGATGTACTTGATGCAGCAAAAGCTGGAGATGAACTTGCGCTGGAAGTTATGGAAGTGGTTGGTAAATATTTGGGAATGGCATTAGGACAGCTTGCTCTGACAGTAGATCCAGATATGTTTGTTATTGGTGGAGGCGTATCAAAAGCAGGACAATTTCTGTTAGATCTTGTGGATAGACATTACCAGTATTATACTCCTTTGTCTAAGAATAAGGCAGGTATTGCACTGGCAAAACTTGGAAATGATGCCGGAATTTACGGAGCAGCCAGACTGGTTCTGAATTAAGAGAAAGAATGAAAAATGGGTGGGGGCGCACATGATCCAAAGAAGAGTATGGATGGGATGCGCTCCTGTCTGCATTTATAGAAGCTGAATATGTCCCTTTAAAATGAGGAGACCCCGATTGAAAAACAAATCGGGGCAATTATGAAAAATCTATGTGCAATTTGTCTAGTTTAAAAAAGAAACTTCAAAACTTTCTATGCACTTAGTATAAATGAGAGTTGTGAAATAGATATGTATATTTTTTGAATAAAATATGAACAATGAGCACGTAGTGTGGAATCAGCATATCAACTCAGAAATAAAAGATGGAAAATGAGGAATAGGATGAAACAGAGGATACGAAATACCATTGTGATCGGGCATAAAAATCCGGATACAGATTCAATATGTTCGGCGATCAGTTATGCAAATTTGAAAAGGAAACTCACAGATAAACCATATGAGCCATGCAGGGCAGGAAATATCAACGAAGAGACAAAGTATGTGTTGAATTATTTCCATATTCCCGAACCAAGGCTGGTGGAAAGTGTGAAGACACAGGTGAGTGATATTGAAATCCGCCATACAATGGGTGTGGATAAAAATATTTCCCTGAAAAAAGCATGGAATATGATGCAGGACAATGGAGTAGTTACAATTCCGGCAGTGACAGAGTCGGGTATGCTGGAAGGGCTGATCACAGTCGGAGATATCACAAAGACATATATGAATGTCTATGACAGCAGCATTCTTTCTAAAGCATGTACACAGTATTCCAATATTGTGGAAACTTTGGAGGGGCTTATTATCATTGGAGATGAATCTGCATATTTTGACAAAGGAAAAGTGTTGATCGCTGCCGCAAATCCAGATATGATGGAGTTTTATATTGAAAAAAATGATTTAGTCATTCTGGGAAACCGCTATGAATCACAGCTTTGTGCAATTGAGATGGAAGCAAGTTGTATTATTGTCTGTGAAGGCGCTCCAGTTTCTATGACGATCCGTAAATTGGCACAAGAGAGAGGCTGTACGATCATGACAACCCCATATGATGCTTTTACGGCTGCACGTCTCATTAATCAAAGTATGCCGATCAGCTATTTTATGAAGACAGAAGACTTGATCACATTTGAAGAGAGTGATTACATTGACGATATCCGTGATATCATGGCAAATGTACGTCATCGTGATTTTCCAATCCTAAATAAAGATGGCAAGTATCTTGGGATGATTTCCAGAAGAAATCTGTTGGGAGCAAAGGGAAAGCAGGTGATCATGGTGGATCACAACGAAAAAAATCAGGCTGTAGAAGGCGTGGAAAGTTCAGAGATCTTAGAGATCATCGATCATCATAAACTGGGGGCAGTGGAAACCATGAGTCCTGTTTTTTTCAGAAATCAGCCATTAGGATGTACTGCAACGATCATTTTTCAGATGTATCAGGAAAACAATATTGAGATTGATAAGGAAATCGCAGGGCTTCTTTGCAGTGCGATCATATCCGATACACTGTTGTTCCGTTCTCCTACTTGTACAACAATGGACAAAGCAGCAGCAGAGATTCTTGCAAAAATTGCAGGAATTGAGTTGGATCAGTATGCAGCAGATATGTTTGCAGCTGGAAGTAATCTGAAGAGTAAAACAGAGGCAGAAATTTTTTATCAGGATTTTAAACCGTTTGCAGCCGGAAAAGTGACATTTGGCGTGGCTCAGATCAGCTCTTTGAACACAGAAGAACTGGAAGAATTAAAAGAGCGTATGAAACCATATCTTAAAGAGGTGTATGAACAACACAATCTGGATATGCTGTTCTTTATGTTGACAAATATTTTAAAACAGGAGACAACATTGCTTTGCGAGGGAGCTGGGGCTGAGACTTTGATCTCCACAGCATTCCACGAAGAGGCAAAAGATCAGATTGTGGTACTTCCTGGTGTTGTTTCACGAAAGAAGCAGTTGATCCCAACCATTATGATGGCTCTTCAAAGGTAAAGAAAATGATTCTAGGTGCATAGGAGGTACATAACAGTTAAAGAAATTTTATAAAAAATTATAAATAAGTATTGGCTTTTATAACTTATATTGATAGAATAAAGTATAAACATTATAAGGAGGATTTACTTATGAGTAAATAGTATTCTATCAATGAGTTTTCAAAAATATTGG
>CAJMNU010000020.1 GCA_905214855.1 uncultured bacterium
AACCTGCCAGCATACCAAACGTATTTAATACAACACAGACTAGGGCAAAAAACACTTTCAGTTTATCCTGCTCTAAATATTGTAAAAGACGCTTTACGCTCGCCTTTGTATTGCTAGGTGTTCCCTTTTTCATACCATGATTTTGCCTTGGACCGGGTCCCATTCTCTTCGGAGTTGATGCAACCCGATTGCCGTATCTTTTCTTTAGACTTTCTGCTCTTTCTTTTCTCGTCATACTCCGATCACTTGTCCTTTCCCTGTTCTAAAGCAGCATTTCCTTTCTGGATCTGACAGATTTCCTGATATGCCTCACATGTCTGCATCAATTCCTCATGCGTGCCCATACCAATGATCTTTCCATCATCCAGCACAATAATTTTATCTGCATGTTCCACAGAAGTTATACGCTGTGCAATGATAATCTTTGTTGTATCCCTCAAATCTGTCTGGAAACATTCACGTATTCTTGCCTCTGTTGCAGTATCTACCGCACTGGTACTGTCATCCAAAATCAGAATCTTTGGTTTCTTTAAAATTGCCCTTGCAATACAAAGACGCTGTTTCTGTCCTCCTGATACATTAGAACCGCCCTGACCAAGATCTGTTTGATAGCCATTCGGAAATGTACTCACAAAACCATCTGCCTGTGCACTGTCTGCTGCCCTGCGGATTTCATCCATAGGGGCATCCTCATTTCCCCATCGCAGATTATCCTCAATCGTTCCTGAAAACAGCGTATTTTTCTGTAGTACCATACCAACGCCTTCTCGCAAATGTTCCAGAGAATATTCTTTTACATTAATTCCATCTACCAATACCTCTCCCTCTGTCGCATCATAAAGGCGGGGGATCAACTGTACTAACGTACTCTTTCCACTGCCAGTTGCACCAATGATACCGATTGTTTCCCTTGGTTTTGCTGAAAAACTGATATGCTCCAGAACATATTCTTCACTGTCTTTTCCATAACTGAAGCTGACATCCTTAAATTCCAGACTTCCCTGTTCTACTTTTCTGTCTTTTTGTAATGCATGATCATCTGTCAGATCAATCTCTGTGTCCATTACTTCAGAAACACGTTTTACAGAAGCCAATGCACGGGAACTCTGTAAAAATACCATAGAAAGCATCATAAGAGACATCAGTATCTGTACAATATACGTGGTGAATGCTGTCAGGTCTCCGACAGCCATACCGCCTGCAATGATAATATTTCCACCATACCAAACAACTGCAATTGTTGTAATATTCATTGCAAGAGTCATGACTGGCATTGTCATAATGACGATCTTCATAGCACGAATACTATTTTCTTTTAAATCCTCATTCGTTTTCTCAAAATGTTCTGTCTCATAATCCTCTCGTACAAAAGATTTGATAACTCGAATATTGGTGAGTACTTCCTGAATTACATTATTCAGATTATCAATTTTTTTCTGCATCACCGTAAAGCGTGGGAATGCTGTTTTTAAGATCATTGCGATTGCAATGCTCAGCAATGGTATTACCACCAAAATGACCAGAGCCAGTTTTGCATTCATCAAAAATGCCATGATCAAAGCTCCGATCAACATTCCAGGTGCACGCATCATCATGCGCAGTGACATCATAATCAGATTTTGTATCTGCTGGATATCATTTGTCAGACGTGTCACAAGAGAACCTGTACTAAACGTGTCTATATTATTAAAAGAAAACTGTTGTACCTTAGCAAACATATCTCTTCTTAAATCGGATGTAAAACATATAGATGCCTTTGAAGAACAATATGCTCCCCCGATCCCTCCAATTGTCATTACAATTGCTACAAGGATCATAACAACACCCACGCCAATAATGTAACTGATATTTCTTTCCGCTACACCAACATTGATGATCATAGACATCAGTTTTGGGAGCATGATCTCTCCAAATACCTCTGTCAACATCAAAATTGGTCCTAAAATAAACGCACTTAAATAGGGCTTTACATATTTTCCATATCGTTTTACCAATGGAACTCCTCCTTTTCTTTTTCAGGCAAAAGCCTGATAAAATTATTAAAAATATGTTCCAGAACATTTTCCATTTGAGACATATCTTCTATGGAAATGCCATCCAACATAATTTCTTCTATATTGCGAAAAATCTCTCTGCTGGTCTCAACTGTCTTTTTGCCTTTTTCTGTCAACTCAATCTGTTTAAAACGGTTATCTTCTTCATCCATACGCCGTTCCAAATAACCTGCTTTTTCCAACTTTTTTAAAGATACAGCAACCGTTGCAGGAGAAACATTTTGAATATCTGCAATCTCTTTTTGTGATGCATTGGGATGTGCAGATACATACATTAAAATCTGATGCTGCCCCCGATACACACCAGTTCTGCTGGCTTCTTTTTCCAATATCCTGCGATGTACTCTCGTGACTGTCATCAGTTTTTTTACAAAATCATGTCGCGCCTCCTCATTCTGTAAAACATCTTGATTAGATTTCTTCATTTCTTCCATACCAAACTGCTCCTCCCTGCCCACTCCATCTTTCTTGTTTTTGCATTTCTGTTGGATAGATTTTTAGTGACAAACTTTTTCTTACATTACCCCATTTCAAATAATTAACTAGCTTATAATTAATTATTTAATAATTAACTAGCTAATTATTAGCCAGCTTATTTTATCAAACTTACCATTCTTTGTCAATCAATTTTTAACATACATAATATCTGATCCTTATCGCTACATTTTCACAAAACCTTATCATCTGTTTTCGCAAAACTATTGACATCTTTCATAAAAAATGTTATTTTTATAGAACCATCCGTTCAGTTGGACCTGCGATTTTATTCATTTTTCATTGATTTTCGTTTATAATGTCTATTATAATAAGAGAAGAACTTGTAAGACGAGAACAATAAAAGAAAAACTTGATAGATTTTACATTTATAGTCTGTCAAAAATAAAATCAGGAGGTCATTTTTTTATGAAAAAAGAACTTATTCCAGCTATTGAATATGCAGTTTATGAGATGCTGTCCAGTGAATTTCAGGAGACCATTATTCTGACACCAGCTACTGTGGACGCACTCTATCTTCACTGGAAGGAGATCAAAGAAAAAGACCAATACAAGATGGAAGATCTTGCTTTAGACTGGATCCACAAGCATGAATCCATGTTAAAAAAGATTGATGCAGAGAATAAAACAGTCTATGTTTCTATTTTTAAGACTCCTATGGCTTGCGGAGGAGAAAGAACTCTTCGTTTTGAAGGAGATGGTTTTGCTTTCTCAATGCGTGTCAATGTCCAGTTCAATCCGGAAAACAGGAAACAGGAAATGGTTGCCTATATCAAGAACCATCACAAAAAGGATTCCTCTTCCGAGACCCAGAAAGCAGAATGATAGACTTTTTTGCATAAGAGCATACAAAGCAGATAAGAATGTGCAAGAAACCGTATGCAATGAAAAAGATATATGATAATCGTAGGCAGACATATTCAACGGAATCTGATGGTCTTTTTCCATCATGACAATGTTCCGAACAAAAACTCCCTTGTCGAACAAATGGATTTACCATTTTTTCTGACAAAGGAGTTTTTTCTGTCTCAAAAATCCTAAAAATATGTTTATCATGTGTAGGACTGCATATATCAAAATAATCATCAGACTTCCAATCATAGTTCCTGCTGTATTTAACATGACATCTTCCGCCTGCACAAAACCACGTTTTGTCACCATCTGAGTTGTTTCTATCAAAACACTGACTGCAAATCCACTGATAGTGCTCTTTAAAAAACAAAATCGTCTGCTGCTCTTTTTAAGCATCCATGTCGTTAAAATACCAAATGGAATAAAAAACAAGATATTTTCTAATGCAAATGCAATCGCCCACTGACCACGCTCTAAAAACGCAAAAAATGTCAGATCCACACTATCTCTGGATCCCGGTTCACGGCATAACAAAGAAATATATCCCATCATAGCTCCATTCCATAGAAAGAAAAACAAAAGGAACGGAAAAGGCAATGGTTTTTTCTTTACAAAAAGCCATACCCCAAAAATCAAAATAAACAGTATCACTGCTGCCGCCAAACTTGGCAAAAGATACGGCAATACTTCTATAAGATCTTCTTCCACCAGATCCCAATTAATATTGATATTTCTCAAAGAATCCAATACATTGCTCACCTGTTCTTTTGTATCTCCCAAACTATTCATGCAACTCCAATGGAAGACCATCCGGATCCTTAAAGAATGTAAATTTTCCTCCAGAATATGTATCCATCCTCACAGGCTCTATTTCAACGCCCTTCTTTTCAAGTTCTTCTATCGTCTTCTCTATATTCTCCACATAAAATGCCAGATGGCGTAACCCATACGCCTCTGGGAAATCCAGACGTTTAGGATGCTTTTTATATTCTCTATCTGGAGTTGCCGGAGCAAAAATCTCCAACTCTACCCCATTCAATTCCAGATCCAGTTTATAATCCTGTCTCTCCTCTCTAAAATTTTCTCTTACAATCCTAAAGCCCAATAAATCAACATAAAAATTTCTTGTTTTTTCATAATCAGAAGTTAAAATCGCTATATGATGTACTGCCTGTATCATATCAATTCCCTCAATTTCTTACATGCTATCTATCTGTTATTTTTTTGTTTGTTATTTCATGTTGCCTCACTATTTATCATCTATTATGATTTTTCTGTTCCCTTTTTGGATCACACAGAGTAGCCCAATTATAATTCCCACTCCTGCCAGTACTCCAGTACTGTCTAAGAGTACATCTGACAACTGACAACTTCTTCCTGACACAAAAAGCTGATGAAACTCATCGGTAGCTGCATATAAAGTTCCTGTCCCCCATGACAAACCAGCTATTTTCCCCATACCTTGTGCTTTTTTATATTCTTCCCTTTTCCTGTCTCTCATAAAACTCCCCACAAGAAACATTCCTAAAACTGCATACTCTGTCGCATGTGCCATTTTGCGAACTGGATGATCAATTTTCTGTGCAAAACTAATCTTCTCTTCTTCACTCCACTCAGAAAAATCTGGTATACAAAGTTCTCCGATCATAAGACCAATCCCATTGCTGTCCTTTGTAGATACCTCTGCCGGACGTGCAGAGAAAAAGAAAATAAGAGCCATCCATAGAATTGCTGCACTCAAGCATATTCTTTGCCTTACTTTTTGTCTTCCTGTTGTATTTTCTGATCTGTTTTTTGCCATACTCTCTATTCTTTCTGAATCTATTTTCTTTGTTTTTATGCCTCATTTCAAAAAACTATTTGCATTATACTCTATTTTGAAGATTGGTCAATATCTCTGTGGAAATCTTAATACTTATTCATATTTCTTAATTTTTAAGAAAGACATCCTGACAGTAAAGAAAGATCTGCCAGAATGTCTCTTTTCTCTTTTGCTAAAACTATTCTGTCTCTTTTCATTCATATGAGACAAAATTCATTTTCTAAAATCTAATTTTAACAGAATAGAACAAGAAATATTATTCCAGACCTTTACCACTGTTTTCGATATTCTCTTGGGCTGATCCCCTCTATCTTTTTAAACATTCTGCTAAAATATGTGATTCCATCCATTCCAACAGCACTTCCCACATCTTCCACTGTCATACTGCTAAATCTAAGAAGCTGTTTTGCATGTGTGATCCGCTTTTCAATCAGATAATTATTGATCGTAGAACCATATGTTTCCTTAAAAATTTTTGCTAAATAATATTTATTGATATAAAACCTTGCTGCAAGATCATCTAAGGATATTCTCTCTGTATAATGTTCATCCAGATAATTTCTTATTGCTGTGAGTTCCATCCTCTTTTTCGATATAATACTGCGTTCAGGATGCCATGATTCTTCCATAAGCAATGTAAGAAGTGCAGATAATTTTTCATTGATCCGCATATCTCTAACATAGTCAGATGAAGCGGCAATGTCATATAGTTCTGAAAGAAGTACAATAAAATCTTCTGGATGTTTTGGATGAAAAACAGGCTGTCCTCCTCGTTCTTTATATTTTTCATAAATGGAAGACAGAGAAGATCCATAAAAATGACACCATTGAAGAGACCACAAGCTTTCATTTTTCTTCTGTGGTTCTGGATTTAATCGGTCTTCTATCATCCCCATATTTGCTGTACTTTTACATGGATCTATCATTTCCAGATTGCCTGTACTGTGACTGTAGGCTTTTTTACAATCAATAAATACACAATCTCCCATATTCAAATGATATGTCTTTCCTTCATAAGTCAGCTGTCCTTTTCCATCTATTACAATAAAATACAAAAATGAAACCAGCTCTGTTCTGGTTGATATATGGGGATAAAGCGCCTTTAGAGAGCCTACCTCTTGCAGATGAAACAAAGAGGCTCTGGCAAAAGAAGTTGGCGTATACAAAATACGACTTGATGAAACAGAGAGAGAGGACGCAAATAAATCCATTACCATTTCCTCCTTTTCAAAACATTTTTTATAGTATACAGCTTCCATCTTCTTTTTACAATCTTTTATCTATCAGCAAATATAGACGTGTTCTCTTCTTTTTTTCCCATCAGCCTCTCTTCTATCTGTGGTGGTACCCGAATCATCCCAAATCTCCAAAGAAGACTATAGCTGTAACTGATCCCCCGTATATCTGCAATTTCTTTTGGTCTGGTAAATACCATATCTCGTTCCTTTGCCTTTTCAAAAGCCATTCTCACAGAACTCCATGACAATGATTTACTATGTTCTCTCCGATCAATAAATAACTCCTTTGTAAAATTGCCTTTTTTTCCAACTTTCAGAATATAGGTGAAAGGAAGACCCGTGCTGGTATAAAATGGATACCTCTGAAAAGTAATAATACAATCCCAAAGATTTTTCTCTATCGCATCCATTTTCAATTTTTCTACAGCCTCTCTTCGTACTGTATCCGCAATAATTTCCTTGTCACACTGCCTGTCCTCTTCTCGCTGACTATCACTCCTCTGTTCAGCCTGCTGCAATATTTCCATCATATTTCCCTTCTTACCTGTAATCTTCTCGACACTCCCCACAGCTAAAACATGGGGTATGATATATTGGATAAATATACAATTCCTATCTATTAAGACTATCTCTTTCTATCACCGACCAGATACACTTTGCTGCAAAATCGGATCCCGCATCTGATGCATGTGCCCCATCCTCATAATACAGCTCCACTCCTGAATTCTCATGAATATAATCCCACCAAAGTTCCCCAACCGGAACAAGCAACGCATCAATCTCTTTTGCAATCTTTCTATGTGCTTCGCTCATTCGGGGCTGCTCCCTTTCTTCCTCTTTTCTAGCCCATGTCATATAAATTACAGGAATACTCCCTGCTTCCCGAATCCATTGGTTTAAAGTACGGACTGCTCCAAAAAATGTCTCTTCTGGTCCAAAAGGATGCGAATGTTCCTGCAATACCACATAGTCATAAGATCCATAAAGAATATTAAAACGTACCTCTGGCTCTTTCACATGCTGCTCCAAAAACCATCCGCCATGAGCAATCATGGTCACTTCACATTCTTTTCCCTGTTCTTTAAATCGCAAAGCCACCTTTTGGGGCATATCATTAAAGTAAGTATGACTATTCCCAATAAACAAAATCCTCATTTTTTTCCCTTTCCATAATCAAACTTTCTGTTGTTCCTGTAGTCATCTTCTATTTATCACTGCTTTTGACCCTGATATCATAATATTACTATAGCAACATTATTCCTCTCCGTAAAGGATAAATTTCTAACTCTTTTAACTATTTCTGCTGTTTTTTCTTTCTTCTATATTGTATTTTTTTCCCATTTACTTTCCACGTTTCATCCAAAATTTCCACCTTTCCATCTTCGCCGCATCTTCGAAATCCTAAAAAATCCTTTAAAGTACGAATATTTCCAGTACTATAGATTTTCACTCCAAATGTCGTCAAATATTCCACCGTATCTCCCTTAATCTTTCCACTTTGAATAAATGCTGTATAGATCCCTCTTTCAAAATGCAAATAATCTGGAGCAGCCATAAGTTTCTTCATTTTTATATTTTTCTCATCCAATCCCCCCATTCTTTCATATGTTTCAAATCTTTTTTCTTCTACTGTATTCCCCATTGTATGTATGTTTAATTTCCAACCTGCCTCATTTTGTTCTGGAAGTTTTTCCAGATACTGCAAAAACGCCATATATTCTGTTTTCAGCAATGCAGTTTTCCTTTGTTCTCTTTCTAAAAGTTCTCTTTCTCTTCTATACTCCTCTAAACAGTATCTAATACTCTCTATATCCTTTGTATGCTTATCGGACTTTTTCCACTTTAGTTCATCATGTGTTTCCCCTATCTTTTCTTCCAATTCATGAATTTTTCTTTCTAGCATTTCTTTCTTCCATACAGAACTCTCATTGTTGTTCAACCAGTGTTCCGCTTTTGAATATCTCTCTTCAAAAGCGATAGAAAGATCACATTTTTCTTTGTATTCTTGTTTCAACTGATACAAAAGTTCCATAAAACTCTGCTCTAAAGCACACTCTACAATTGTAACTGCCACATTCCCCCTCTCCCCTCTCTTTCCATGACTCTGCCCTTTACATCTCCAGACTGGATAAGCAAAGATATATTTTTCATTCTCTGTCAAAGGATTGAATCCCATACTTCTTTCATCCTGATATCTTGCTACCAAACTAGAATATGTCATTCTGAATAATTTCTGCTCTTCTCCATCTTCTGTGATATAACTCAAATTACAAAACGGAGAGGCAAGTGTACCTCTTTTTCTTTTTTTATCCTGATTTCCTATTCTATCCTGCTTTTCCACATCTTCCATCTCTTTGTTCTCCACCCTATTTTCCTCACCATAACTGCCTTTTAGCATAAGCTGAACTCTCTCCCATATATCACGCTCTACAATAGCCGGATGATGATTTTTGATATAGTATTTAGGAGCTTCTCCTCTGTTTTTCATAGAACGGTGTGTTAAAAAATCTTTTGTTACCGTCTTTTGCATTTCAAGATCTCCTACATACTTTTCATTGCGTAACACTTCCAGAACTGTTCCCGCTGTCCACATGTTCCCATTTACAGTTCTCATGCCATCTCATTTGCTTTTCTGGCAATCGAATTAGCAGATGAACCATATAGATAACGTCCAAAAAAATATCTTACAATCTCTGCCTGTTCCTCATTAATGACCCATTCACCCAGTTCTCCCTTATCATAACCAAGCATCCGTTTTAAATTGATCTGTGGCTTTCCAACCTCAAATTTTTTTGAAAACTCCAACGAATATTTTCTGAAATGGTTCTGGATTCTTCCTGAGCCAATGCAGAAAGAATCGTCAAAAGCAATTCTCCTGCTGCATCCAATGTATTCAAGTTTTCTTTTTCAAATAAAATCCCCACTGGAGGTGTATGTTGTTTCAATTGACGTACACAGTTCAATGTATCCACTGTATTTCTGGCAAAGCGTGAAATAGATTTGGTGATGATATAATCAATTTTCCCTCCCATAGCATCTTCCATCATTCGATTAAATTCTTTTCTATGCATCCTTGAAGTACCTGAAATTGCCTCATCTGCATAAATTCCTGCAAACTCCCACTCTGCTTTACTATGGATCAGGCGTATATAAAATATCTTTTGACTGCTATAAGATGTCTGCTGGCTTTCATCTCCTGTAGAAACACGGCAGTATGCTGCCACACGAATTCTCTTTTTCTCTTTTTTCATTTCACTGCCCTGTTTTGTTGCCGGAATCCTAAGTACTTGCAGTGCAGATGATACTTCTCCATTTTCCATAATTTGATCGATTCCTCTCATTTGTATCCTGTATTCTTTATTCTTTATCTTCTCTGTTTTTTCCATCTTTTCTTATCTTCTACTTTTTATTTATTTTGCTCTTATACCAATTGTTCTCCTAAATCCAACTTTACCATGGTCTTCGTGTCATCAAACCAATGTACTGTATAATGCCAAGAATCCCAAATCATAATAGATAAGACAAATGCATTCATATAACTTTCTGCCACTTCCTGAAAAAATTGTTTTATCCCCTGTGTTCCATTTGGAAGTCTATTCATCCATGCAATTGCTCTTTTTCTATCTTCATACCCCCTTTCTAATTCTTTCCAATACTCCTCCATCATATTTAATTGTGTTTTCAGCATGTTTTCTGTTTCCTCTTCTTGTTTAAGTTTTTGACACAAAATTCTGCTGTTTTCTTTCTTATTTTTTCCTTGCGTCTTTTCTGTAGACATCCAAATTTCTTCCTGTAAGCCACATATACTCTTTTGTACCATTTCAATCTGCTTTTTAAAAAAAACACGATCCCATTCTACAAAATCCATCTGCTGTACATAAATCAGCCGCTCTCTCATCTTTTCTAGCATATCTCTCTCAAAACCTTCTATCTGACAAAAGCGTTCTGAAAAAGCCTTACGAAATACATTCCAAATCTTGTTTTCATATACTTTCTCATTTTTACAGAGAAATCTGCCATTTTCCCTATCTGTTGAGGGACAAAACCAAATTGGATTTTGCCTTGTGTTGCGTACATGATAAAATCTGCCACATCTTGCACAGATCAAACGTCCTGATAACATTCTTTGTCCTGTTCTTTCCTTTTTTCCATATAAATCTGCATAAATTTCCCTTATTTTTTTCACTTGTTCAAATAATTCATGGCTAATGATCGCTGGATGATGATTCTGTATCAGATACTGTGTCCTTTCCCCTTTATTTTTTCTTGTCTTATGTGTTAAGTAATCGGTTGTATATGTTTTTTGAACCAATACATCTCCTGTATAGCGTTCATTTTTGACGATATTGCGAATCTGTTCCTCCGACCATCCCTCTTCTATTTCTGCTCTCAGTTGTCCTTTTCCTCTATGTTCAATACGTTTTCTTGTGTAGGAACTCACTTTTTTAGGAATATTTCTTCTATTTAAGGCTCTCGCAACTGCTTTATAGGTATTCCCCTGTGCTATCTGTCCAAAGATCCACCTCACTACCTCTGCCTCATCTTCCACAATTTCTATATTCTGCCAACGATATCCCGTCTCTGTAACTGTAAAAGTATCTGTAAAACGATATCCATATATCTCATAATTGCATACCTCACCTCTTAAAGAATGTTTTTCATTCCCCCATCGGACATTTTCGGAAATAGATCTGCTTTCTTCCTGAGCAAGTGCCACCAATGCTGTCAAAACAAAAGGACTGTTGCATCTTGCTGTATCCAGTCCCTCTTTTTCAAAACAAATACTTACTCTATTTTTCTCCAAAATTTCCAATGCCTGTATAAAATCTGCTGTATTACGAGCAAATCTGGAAATAGATTTGCACAAAATTCTGTCAATCTTTCCCTCCTCGCAATGACGCAAAAGCCTGTTAAAACCTGTTCGTTTATTTCTGTTTGTACCTGAAATTCCACAATCAGAATAAATCCCCACAAAAACCCATTCTTCCTGTCCTTGTAAAAAATATTCAAAATAATGTTTTTGGATATCAAATGAAGTTTCCTGTGACTCTTTTTCTGTTGATACACGAATATACGCTGCTACTCTTATTTTCTCTTTCTGTTCTCCCTTCTCTGTTCTTTTATCCGTCTTTTTTTCTTTCATAAACAAAATCCTTTCCTTATCCAATTATAAGCAATAATATCTTCGCTCTTTTCTTTTATATTATCAAGGATTTTCATATCTTCGCTCTTTTTTCAATATATAATCTCAAACATGCATATGAAAACAAAAAACCTTGCAGTTTTAGGATTTCTCCTATCACTGCAAGGTTTTCTCTTTTTACTTCTCTTCGATTGTCTTAATGGAGCTGATGGGAATCGAACCCATGTCCAAAAGCCTATCCCTCGTCCTTCTACTATCATAGTCAGTTCTTTGACATTCCCTCCACCGTCCGAGAACTAACACCCTTACGGCTTTGGTAGCTTCATAATACGCCCATATGCTCAAAGCTTTGCATATGTCGTTTCCTACATAGTCGATGCCAGATTCTTAACGTGTAGGTGCGCTAAGTCTGACAGCTGCCATTAGGCAGCGATTGCTAAATTATCTTCAGCGTTTATATTTATTTTTGCCATTTAACGCATTGCATACGGATAGCTTCTCCGACTTCAAAACCCCTGTCGAAACCAGTACAACCCCTTACTGGCTGCATCTATCATGCACTTGTTTTATAATGATAGTCATTTTTTTCAGGAATGTCAAGGGGGTTTTCTTTATTTTTTCATTTTTTAAAAAGGGGCTTATTGATGTGGTATAAAAAAAGTTGACACCCCATTCTCAAGGATTTGAGATATAATCTAGAGAATAAGGAGTGAACAAAATGGCAGAAAACAGACAATATGATCACGAATACAAAGTACAGGCAGTGAAGCTCGCTAAAGAAATCGGACAAGCTAAGGTCGCTAAAGAACTGGGAATCCCCAAGAACACCATGTATGGCTGGATACGGGCTAACCGTCTTGGCAATCTTGACCTTGGAGCTGGATCACAGACCCCACAAAGCGCTATGACGCTTAACGAGGAACTCCTAAAGCTTCGCCAACAGGTAAAGGAACTAGAAAAAGAAAACCGCCGTTTGAAGAAAGAAAATGATTTTCTGGAGGAAGCCAGCGCTTTTTTCGCCGCGAGCCGTCTGAAGTCAGCAAAAACGAAAGAATGAAGTTTATTGCATTAAAGACGAAAGGCGGCGAATTAAAAGGCGAGCTCTCCTTTTTCTGCCGGATCCTTCATGTCAGCAGACAGGGATTTTACCAGTATCTTGCAAATAAAGACCGACCATGGAAATATCAGCCACTGGCAGATGCCATGAAGGAGATTCTCACAGAAGATGAATGCAATGATACCTATGGCCGTATCCGCATGTATCAGGCATTGACATTGAAGCAACCGGAAAATATGGATATTCCCAGCGAACGCACCGTTTACCGCATCATGGAAGAAATTGGAATCAGCCATCATCCCAGGCACAAACCGAATGGCATCACAAAAGCGGACAGGGAAGCCAGAAAATCCGAGAATCTCTTAAAGCGTAATTTCCATGCAGAGGAGCCGCTAACCAAATGTGTCACAGATATCACGGAGATTAAAGCCAGTGATGGAAAACTGTATGTTTCTGCTGTTTTTGACTGTTTTGATTCCAGCGTGATTGGTCTGGCGATGGATACCAACATGAAGGCACCGTTATGTGTGCAGACGCTAAAAAATGCTGCTAATGCGTACCCTGGTATCCGTGGAGCTATTATCCACAGTGACAGGGGGAGCCAGTACACCAGCCAGCTTTACCGGAATGCGATTCATCAGTACGGCATACAGCAAAGTATGAACAGCGCAGGCGGCAGATGCCACGATAATGCCCGCTGTGAAAGTATGTGGGCAAGGATGAAATCAGAACTGCTGTATGGTCGTTATGATACAGAAAAAATGACCACGGATGAACTCAAGACGATTATCTGGAGATATTTCATCAGTTACTGGAATAACCGAAGAATCTGCTCTGTCAATGGAGGGCTTCCTCCTATGGTCAAGCGACAGAAATACTATGCTTCCCTGAAAAAAGCAGCATAGGGTACAAAATCCTTGAGGAAAATGTGTCAACTAATCTTGACAAAATCATATTGTATTTTTATATTATATTTTCCAATTCTTATGAATCTCTTTTCATATCAACATTCATAACTAATTTTTGAAGTTCGTAGATCGTTAACACTTTATGCTATTTCTGCCTCTTCCAGTCTTGCTTTCTCGCACAGATCTCTCCACCTGCCTGTCCTGAAATACAACAGCATTGCGACTAAACCTGCTGCAAAACTGATAGGAAGCCCATACATAGCATTCTCACCATATCCCATCCAAGCAATAAGACATGCAACCGGAATACGTACTCCCCAAAGAATGAAAAGATTCACAATTGTTGGATATTTTATCTCACCTATCCCATTCACAAAACATATGATCCCATTAAATACTGCATAACACCATGTAAATGGCAGAACTACATGTATATAATGGACTGCCATCAAAAGTACCTGCTCATCTTTTGTAAAAAAACGAAGAACAGGACGGCACCAAATAGTGAGAAGTATTCCTCCTGTCAATGTAACAATACCGGAAAATACCGGAATCACAATCGCTCCCTTTCGCAGTCTCCTGTAGTTTCCAGCTCCCAGATTCTGACCTGCAAACACAGTTGCTGCAGAAGAAAATGATGTGATAGCAATATTCGCAATTGCATTTACCTTTCCAGCTACCGAACATCCTGCAACAAAAATACTTCCCTGTGTATTAAACAATGTCTGCATGACTAAATGACCTACAGAGTACAAAGCAGTATTCAAACCGAGTGGGATTCCCACTTTCAAAATCTCTTTTGCTGTTTCTGTATCATGTCTGTGAGGGAAAAATGTCATCGAAAGTTCTGTATAGTACTTTTTGATATACAAAATGCTAAACAGCCAAGAAAGCATCATAGCAATCGTTGTAGCAAGAGCTGCTCCTCCTACTCCCATATCAAATACAGCCACAAATAACAAATCCAGTACAATATTGACTAAGCACGTCACCAAAAGCATCATAAATGTGGCACTGCTATTTCCCACTCCCCGCAAAATCCCTGCATTCAGATTATATCCCATATTGCCAAGAGATCCCAATGTTGTGATCCGAAGATAAATTACAGCGCCTTCCATCGTATCTGCAGGAACTTGCATCAGCTGTAAAAACCAAGGACCTGCCAAAATCCCAATGATCGAAAGCGGGACAGCACACAAGTACAGAAACCAGACTGCTGTATCTGTCAGTTTTTTCATGCACCCCATATCATTTTTTCCCATTGCCTGAGATACAAGAATAGAGACTCCTGAGCCAATTCCCAGAAACATACAAAGTAAAATCTCAAGAGGCTGTGAACTCGTCGCCACCGCTGCCAATGCAGCGGCATCGCAATAATTTCCAATTACCAGTGTATCTACTGTGCTGTAAAGCTGCTGCAATACATTGCCCGCACAGATAGGCAATGCAAAAAGAATAGATTGCTTGATAATAGAACCTCTGGTCATATCCACCAGAGATGTCAAACGTGCCATAAAACATTTCCTCCCCTGATCATGTTTTACAAATCACATGATTTTCTTCTGTATTTAATACAGATTTTTCACTTTAAAATCTTTTTCCAGCTCTCTTCGCTGATCTTTCTTTGCGATATCTGCTCTCTTATCGTAAAGTTTTTTACCTCTTGCTAAACCAATCTCTACTTTTACCAAACTTCCCTTAAAATACACCTGTAGTGGAACTAAAGTCAATCCTTTTTCCTTTAATTTTCCAGATAATTTTAAAATTTCTCCCTTATGCATCAAAAGTTTTCGCACACGAAGTGGATCCTTATTAAAGATATTTCCCTTTTCGTATGGACTGATATGCATACCATACACAAAAACCTCTCCATTTTCAACTCGGATAAACGCTTCTTTGATACTGCATTTTCCCATACGCAAAGATTTCACTTCTGTACCTGCTAATGCAATCCCTGCCTCATATTTTTCCTCAATAAAATAATCATGATATGCCTTTTTATTATTTGCAATCAATTTTACGCTTGTTTTTGACATAGTTTCCTCCCTATCCCCACTTATTCTGCCAGCAAAAAGTCAATTGTTCTTAACAGTTTATCTACTCCTGCCACTTCAATTCGGATTGGTTGTCCCAGTTTAAATGTTCTTCTGCTCATCTCACCAACCAGTTCGTAACGAGACTCATCATATACATAAAAATCTCCTCTCAGATCACTGACACGGATAAATCCTTCTACTGTATTGGGAAGTTCTACATAGATTCCATAGTTTGTAATACCTGATATAATACCATCAAATTCTTGTCCAATCCGTGGTATCATATATTCTGCCTTCTTTAACTTGACAGTTTCACGCTCTGCCTCCTCAGCTCTTCTCTCTAATGCAGAAGTCTTAGCTGCAACCTCCGGCAATATCTTATCATAATGAGTAAGCCGTTTTCCAGAGAGCTTTCCTCTCAAATTTTCCTTGATGATACGATGGATCTGCAAATCAGGATAACGTCGGATTGGTGATGTAAAATGTGTATAGTACTGCGCTGACAAACCAAAATGTCCACTGTTTGTCACAGTATACTTTGCCTGCTTCATGGAACGCAATGTCAGACGGCTGATCAGAGCCTCCTCTGGAGTTCCCTCAATCTGATTCAAAAGTTTCTGAAATTCCTTTGGATGTACTTCTCCATTTGGGACACGGATAGTATAACCAAAATTGTTAATAAAAGTTCCCAGTTTTTTTACCTTTTCCGGGTCTGGGAGATCATGGGTACGATACAAAAACGGCACTTCCTGCCAGAAAAAGTCTTCTGCTACCGTTTCATTGGCAGCCAGCATAAAATCTTCGATCAGCTTTGTCGCTGCATTTCTCTCATAAGGACGGATAGAAACAGGTTTTCCCTGCTCATTTAAAATAATTTTGCTCTCCGCAAAATCAAAATCTATCGCTCCCCTCTTATAACGCTTTTCTCGTAAGATATTAGCAAGTTCTTCCATTAGGAAAAACATGGGAACGAACTCCTCATATTCTTCCTCTATTTTTTCATCATTCTCTGAGAGTATTGCATTCACTGCTGTATATGTCATACGGCGATCTACACGGATCACAGTCTCTGCAATCTCATGTCCAATTACATTTCCACTCTCATCAATCTCCATAAGACAGGATAAAGCAAGTCTGTCTTCTCCTGCATTTAAAGAACAGATTCCATTAGACAATTTATGAGGCAGCATAGGAATCACACGATCCACCAGATATACACTCGTTCCCCGTTTTAATGCCTCCTGATCCAAACTGCTATTTTCTTTGACATAGTGAGATACATCTGCAATATGAACACCTAAATAATAGATTCCATCCTCTTTTGTCAGACTGACAGCATCATCCAGATCTTTTGCATCCTCTCCGTCGATCGTAACCATAGGAATGTGCCGAAGATCTTTACGTCCTGCCATTTCCTTAGCAGACACCTGATCCCCTATCATTCCTGTTTCCTTCATAACTGCCTCTGGAAATTCTTCAGGCAGTCCAAACGCTCTCACAATAGACAAAATATCAACTCCCGGATCATTCACATGCCCCAAGATCTCAATTACTTCACCTTCTGGTTTTTTTCGGATTCCATCACCAAAATCTGTCACACGCACGACAACTTTATGCCCTTGCACTGCTCCCTTTTCCTTTCCTCCCGGAATGAAAATATCAGACTGGATCTTCTGATTATCTGGAATCACAAAACCAAAGCTCTTATTTTTCTGATAAAATCCAACTACTGTCTCATTTGCACGTTCTAAGATTCGTACTACACGCCCCTCTGCACGTCTCCCCTTGTTTTCTTCCTCAATTACAATTAAAACACGGTCTCCATGCAATGCTCCACCAGTTTTTTCTTCTGGAATAAAAATATCCTGATCCATTCCCTCTACAGTTACAAAACCAAATCCCTTTGGATGTCCGCTAAAAATCCCTTGAATGGAAAAAGTGTCTGCTCTTCCATATTTTCCCTTAGATGAGACACTGATCTTTCCTTCTTCCAAAAGAGCATCCAAAACCTCTTTCAATTCGTTTCTTTTCTGTTTTGGAATATCAAAAAACATTGCCATCTCTTTTAATTTCATTGGTTTATAGATAGGATCTTTCATAAACATCTCAATCTGTTTTTTTCTTGCTTCAAAAATTTCTCTTTCCACTCGTTCTGCTACTCAAAATGTGTTCCACTATACTCAAACACATCGAGAAATTAAAGTCCTCACGGATACTTTTTACTGCTT
>CAJMNU010000021.1 GCA_905214855.1 uncultured bacterium
AAAGTGCTGTTTGGCTCTTCATGGACATCAAGGAGCTGGAAAATATTCTGTGGCAGGATGTCGAGATATTCCGGCTGTAAGCGATAAAATTGAGTACTTTAACTATGATTATGGATTACAATTAGCAAAAGCCGGTTATGTAGCCATTTGTCCGGATACCAGAGGCTTTGGTGAACGAAGAGATCCAGAACTATGGAGAGATGATGAAGAGGCATTTTTGAATTCTACATGTTTCCAATTGGCTCATATGGCAGAACCTTTGGGACTTACTGTGATTGGTCTTTGTGTTTGGGATCTGATGCGTCTGATTGATTATATTTTTCAGAGAGATGAATGGGATTTGGATAGAATCGGAAGTATTGGGTTTTCTGGGGGAGGAATGCAGACCTTATGGCTGATGGCTTTGGATGATCGGATTCAATATGGTGCAATCAGTGGATATATGTATGGATATAAAGATTCTCTTTTGAAGTTATGTAGTAATTGCAGCTGTAATTATGTACCACATTTATGGGAACATGTGGATATGGGGGATATTGGAGCATTGATTGCACCAAGACCATTAACAATACAATCCTGTAAGAGTGACCATTTGAATGGGGAGAGAGGTTTGGATAATGTCTATGAACAGATGAACATTATTCGAAAAGCCTATGAATTGTACAATAAAAAAGACAATTTAGTCCATGATCTGCAAGAAGGCGATCATTGTTGGCATGGAGAATTTCTAAGGGAATTTTTAGAGTGGGCAGCTGTATAAGCTGCCCCTTTTTGTTATACATTTATGGTGAAAATTTATGTGAAGATCCAGCCAGAAGCATATTGCTATCTAAAAAATGAAAGAAATTGGCGATTTGGGAAAGTATAATATTGTATCAGGAACGAACCGGTAATAGGAAAAAGTGAGTAAAATAGGAACAGGAGACAGATTCACAAAATTTTCATAAACAAATTAGCACTCACCCATTGACAGTGCTAACAGAATGTGTTATAGTATGCCTGACAATGAGGTGTTATAGTTGAACTATAACAAGTGAACACTGAAAGAGAGGTGTGCATATGAATATTAATAAATTTACGCAGAAGTCAATGGAAGCTGTAAAAAACAGTGAGAAGCTGGCATATGAGTATGGGAATCAGCAGATCGATCAGGAACATTTCCTCTATAGCCTGCTGACAATAGAGGACAGCTTGATTCTGAAGTTGTTTACTAAGATGGGAATCCAGAAGGAACAGTTTTTGAATGAATTATCCCAGTCTATAGAGAAACTTCCAAAGGTATCAGGAGGTCAGCTGTACATCAGCAATGATCTGAACAAGGTGCTGGTCAGTGCAGAGGATGAGGCAAAAGCGATGGGAGATGAGTATGTCTCTGTTGAGCATCTTTTCTTAGCTGTACTGAGAAATCCAAAGAGTACCATAAAAGAGTTATTCCGTCTTTACAATATAAATAAAGAAACATTTTTACAGGCACTTTCTACAGTGAGAGGAAATCAGAGAGTGGTCAGTGACAATCCAGAAGCAACATATGACACTTTGAATAAATATGGTTCTGATCTGGTAGAGAAGGCGAGGGATCAGAAATTGGATCCAGTGATCGGTCGAGATGCAGAGATCCGCAATGTTGTCCGCATTCTGTCCCGTAAAACGAAGAATAATCCTGTTTTGATCGGTGAACCTGGTGTCGGTAAGACAGCAGTTGTAGAGGGGCTGGCGCAGCGTATCGTGCGCGGTGACGTGCCAGAAGGTTTGAAAGATAAGAAATTATTTGCGCTGGATATGGGCGCTTTAGTAGCCGGAGCAAAATACAGAGGTGAATTTGAGGAACGTCTGAAAGCTGTTTTGGATGAAGTAAAGAAAAGTGAAGGGCAGATCATTTTGTTCATTGATGAACTTCATACCATTGTTGGAGCTGGTAAGACAGAAGGTTCTATGGATGCCGGCAATATGTTAAAGCCAATGCTGGCTCGAGGTGAATTGCACTGTATTGGTGCAACGACACTGGATGAATACCGTAAGTATATTGAGAAAGATCCGGCATTGGAGAGACGTTTCCAGCCAGTCATGGTAGATGAACCGACTGTAGAGGATACCATCTCTATTTTGAGAGGTTTAAAAGATCGTTATGAGGTCTTTCATGGTGTTAAGATCACAGACTCAGCTCTCGTATCTGCTGCGATGCTTTCTGATCGTTATATCACAGACCGTTTCCTGCCGGATAAAGCGATTGATCTGGTAGATGAGGCATGTGCGATGATCAAGACGGAATTGGATTCTCTTCCAACTGAACTGGATGAACAGTCCAGAAAGATCATGCAGTTAGAGATCGAGGAAGCTGCATTGAAGAAAGAGACAGATCATCTGAGTCAGGATCGTCTGGCAGAATTGCAGAAGGAACTTGCTTCTATGAGAGAGAGTTTTGCCAGTCAGAAGGCACAGTGGGAGAATGAGAAAGCCTCTGTGGATAAATTGTCTAAACTGCGTGAAGAGATTGAAAAGATCCATGGAGAGATTCAGGCAGCACAGCAGAAATATGATTTGAATAAGGCAGCAGAGCTGCAATATGGACGTTTGCCTCAGTTACAGAAAGAACTGGAAGAAGAGGAAGAAAAAGTAAAAAATCAGGATCTCAGTCTGGTTCATGAAAGTGTGACAGAGGAGGAGATTTCTAGGATCATTTCCAGATGGACAGGAATTCCGATAGCAAAATTAACAGAGAGTGAAAGAAGCAAAACACTGCATCTGGATGAGGTGTTACACAGAAGAGTGATCGGTCAGGATGAGGGAGTTCAGAAAGTGACAGAGGCGATCATCCGTTCTAAAGCAGGTATCAAGGATCCAACAAAACCGATTGGTTCTTTCTTATTCTTAGGACCGACAGGTGTTGGTAAGACAGAGCTTGCAAAAGCACTTGCTGAGAGCCTGTTTGATGATGAAAATAATATGGTCCGTATTGATATGAGTGAATATATGGAGAAACATTCTGTCTCTCGTCTGATCGGAGCACCTCCAGGATATGTAGGATATGATGAAGGTGGACAGCTCACAGAGGCAGTACGGCGTAAACCATATTCTGTTGTCCTGTTTGATGAGGTAGAAAAAGCACATCCAGATGTATTTAATGTGTTGTTACAGGTATTGGATGATGGGCGTATCACAGACTCCACCGGAAAGACCGTGGATTTTAAGAATACTATATTGATCATGACCTCTAACATTGGTTCTCAGTACTTGTTGGATGGAATCGATGAAGCAGGCAATATCAAAGCAGAAGCAGAATCTATGGTCATGACAGATCTGAGAAATCATTTCCGCCCAGAATTTTTGAACCGTTTGGATGAGACGATTTTGTTTAAACCTTTGACAAAAGACAATATTGGAGGCATTATCCGTCTTTTGGTAGAAGATATCAACAAGCGTCTTGCAGACAAAGAGCTGACTGTGCGTTTGACAGAGGCAGCAGAACAGTTCATTGTAGAAAATGGGTATGATCCGGTTTATGGAGCACGTCCACTAAAGCGTTATCTGCAAAAACATGTAGAAACACTTGCAGCAAAGTTGATCTTGTCAGATGGAGTGCGTGCAGGCAATACAATTGTCATTGATCTTCAGGATGGTGTTTTAAAAGCATATGCAGATTGATACTCCTTATGGTTAAGGATAGAGGGGGACGGCAAGATTGGATAAAATAGGATAGTGGAATGGATTTTGGATAAAAATATCTTGCGGTTCATTGTGTGATTGAGTATAATATGTATCATGAAGTATATCACAATAGAATAAAGCAGACGGGAGCTTGTATGACAAGCTGAGAGGAAGGTATGACCTTCGACCGATAACCTGATTTGGATAATGCCAACGTAGGGATGCCTGATAGAAGTATGTATTTTGACGGGAAGTTACCAGATTTGGCAGCTTCCCGTTTTTGTTGTGTGTTGTGTGATATTTCATATGTCTTTCGAAAAAAGCGGCAGACTGGGAGCACCACTTTCTGTCGCTGTATAAAAATAATGCAAAACAAGGAGAAAAAAGATGAAAAAAACGGCATTATCAATCGCAGGAAGTGATTCTTGTGGAGGCGCTGGTATTCAGGCAGATATCAAAACAATGACGATGAATGGTGTTTATGCTATGAGTGCAGTCACAGCACTGACAGCACAGAATACAACTGGTGTAAGAGCCATTCAGGAGGCAACACCAGAATTTTTAAAGCAGCAGATGGATGCAGTATTTGAAGATATTTTTCCAGATGCTGTCAAGATTGGAATGGTATCATCAAGTGAACTGATCAGGATCATTGCAGAAAGATTGAGATATTATCATGCAAAACATATTGTGGTAGATCCTGTTATGGTAGCGACCAGCGGTTCGGCTCTTATGAAAACAGATGCAGTGCAGACTTTAATTGATGAACTTTTACCTTTGGCAGAAGTGATCACTCCGAATATCCCAGAGGCACAGATACTTTCAGGGATAGAGATTGAGGGTAAAGAACAGATGATACAGGCAGCAAAAAAAATCAGTGATCGTTATGGATGTGCAGTTTTGTTAAAGGGAGGACACAGCATTAATGATGCGAATGATTTATTATACAAAAATGGAACATATCAGTGGTTTGAAGGAAAACGGATTGATAATCCCAATACACATGGAACAGGATGTACATTATCTTCTGCCATTGCTGCAAATCTTGCCAAGGGATTTTGTTTAGAAGATTCTGTAAAAAGAGCAAAAGAGTATATTTCTGGAGCATTGATGGCAATGTTAGATCTTGGCAGTGGTCAAGGTCCTATGGATCATGCATTTGATCTTACATCACCATTTGCTCAAGAATCATTATAGAAAGTTATGGGAAAAAGAACAGGATCAAGAATCGACCTGAAAGGAGAAAAAGACAATGAGAAATTATACAACACAGATGGATGCTGCAAGACAGGGGATTATTACCCCAGAGATGAAAGCTGTTGCAAAAAAAGAATATCGGACAGAAGAAGACATTCGAGAATTGGTAGCAAAGGGAAAGGTAGTGATCTGTGCAAATAAACTGCATACTTGTATTGAACCCAATGGTGTCGGTTCTATGTTGCGTACAAAGATCAATGTCAATCTTGGTGTTTCAAGAGACTGCAAAGATTATGATATTGAAATGCAGAAGGTGATGGAAGCAGTCCATATGGGAGCAGAAGCGATCATGGATCTTTCTTCCCATGGAAATACCCAGCCATTTCGAAGAAAATTGACCAGTGAATGTCCAGCTATGATCGGTACAGTTCCAGTTTATGACAGTGTGATCCATTATCAGAGAGATCTTGCCACTTTAACGGCGAAAGACTTTATTGATGTGGTTCGTCTGCATGCTCAGGATGGTGTGGATTTTGTAACTCTCCACTGTGGGATTACCAGAAAAACGATTGAGCAGATCAAAAAACATAAAAGGAAAATGAATATTGTTTCCCGTGGAGGTTCTCTTGTCTTTGCGTGGATGTGTATGACCGGAGAGGAAAATCCTTTTTATGAATATTTTGATGAAATTCTGGATATCTGCCGAGAGTATGATGTGACAATTTCTTTAGGAGATGCCTGCCGTCCAGGCTGTCTTGCAGATGGAAGTGATGTATGTCAGATTGAAGAATTGGTCCGTCTGGGAGAATTGACAAAGCGTGCATGGGAGAAAGATGTTCAGGTGATGGTGGAAGGTCCTGGACATATGCCAATGGATCAGATTGAGGCGAATATGAAGATGCAGCAGACAATCTGTATGGGTGCGCCTTTTTATGTACTTGGACCGATTGTTACAGACATTGCACCAGGGTATGACCATATCACGGCTGCTATTGGCGGAGCAATCGCAGCAGCATCAGGAGCAGCATTTCTCTGCTATGTGACACCAGCAGAACATCTTGCACTTCCAAATGTAGAGGATGTAAAACAAGGGATCATTGCTTCACGTATCGCAGCTCATGCGGCAGATATTGCAAAGAAAATACCACATGCGAGAGATCTTGATGATGCTATGGCAGATGCAAGAAGAACATTTGACTGGGAGAAACAGTGGGAATGTTCTATTGATCCTGAGACTGCAAAGAAGATCCGTGATGACAGGACACCGGAATATGAAGATAGTTGTTCCATGTGTGGTAAATTCTGTGCAGTGAGAAGTATGAACAAAGCCTTAAACGGAGAGCATATTGATATTTTGTGATCTGCAAAATATGGGACTGTGAGAGAATATGAAGGAAAATCTGTAAATACGACCTTCTATAGATAAGAAGAGGCGAAAGGCTTGATTAAATCAGCTTTTCGCCCTTGCTATATATAATAGTTACAAAATACATAGATTCCAAATTTCATTGACAGAAAAAGTTTTAGATTTTCTTCTCATTGGGATGTTCTTCTAAGACTTTACGGATTGCAATTGCTATTTCATATGCCAGATTCACTGGAACAGCATTCCCTATCATTTTGTATGCATCATTGATATTCTTATATATAAATTTAAAATCATCTGGAAATCCTTGTATCCTTGCAATCTCTCTAACTGACATTCGTCTATAAAGGTGCTCTTTCCCCTCAACAAATCTACAATCATTGATACCATGTTTGATCATCTTAGGCGCTTGAGGATGTAATTGACACTGGCGACCACTAGCTTGGACAGTATATGCTTGTTCATCCCACTCTTTCACCCTATTGCGACTCATAAAAATAGGAGAATATGCTCCGACAAAATATTCATTATTATTCACGGATTTTGGATTATGCTGATTATTAGCCAAGGCGGGTACTGCCGTTTCTTGCAAATCCCAAATAATATCTCTAAGGGTTATTTTATCAGGTTCGTTTGTTGTAGAACCCTCAGGAAACTCAAATTTTATACCTAAATCTTTACGAAATCCAATGTAAAAAACCCTTTTTCTTTCTTGTGCAACGCCATAATCCTTTGCATTAACAAGCGTTACTGTCACATCATAGCCACTTTCCTCAAACATCTTTATTATATTTTTAACAGCCTCAGAATGTCTGTTAGCTAACATTCCTGATACATTTTCTGCCAAAAAAAACTTGGGTTGTTTATCTCGCAAAATTCGTATGTAATCAAAAAATAATTGTCCTCTATCATCTTCAATACCACGTAAAGCTCCAGCTTCAGACCAACTCTGACAGGGTGGTCCGCCTATAATACCATCTATTTCATTCGGAAAATCTTCTTCTTTTATATTTCTGATATCACCCTCGATCAATCGTGTATAGGGATGGTTTATTTTGAAGGTTTCCCAAATTGTTTTATCGAACTCATTTGCAACAGCAATATGAAAACCCGCTTTTTCAAATCCCAAATCTAATCCGCCACATCCACTAAATAAACTGATTAATTTCATCTTTGTCTCTTTCTCCTATCTTGTAAATGTTATTAGTTTTGCTCTGCGTAATTGTGCTGGATTATCTGGATTTTTAATTTTTATCTCTTCAATATTCAAGAATTCATTTGTATTGGCTAAATCAATTAAAATCTTAGTATTATTGAATTCATGCCATTTATCATCATTGATGATACACATGAAATTAAAGTCTTTATCCATATTCCTTTTATAAATATATTCAAATACATTCCAAGGGTTTTCAATTCCCCACATTCCTCGAACCCGCAGATATGTAATGCCTAACGGATCTACTTTATTAATTCTGCCCAGCTCATTTGTTTCTGCAAATTCTACACCATGTATAGATTCGACTCCATTTTTTATCGTTGATTTAATACGTCCATAACATTCATCATTTGCACAATAATCCAGACCATATACCATACATAAGTGTTTTAAATCAAGGTTTTTAACGACACCAACAACATAAATAATATCTTTTTCTTTCCAATTTTCTGCATTTCTACAGGCACTGGAAATCATGTTGCTATCAGATGATAGCTTTTGTTTTGGATAACTAGAATTTAATGCTAATGCTGAATTGGGACTTTCTATTTTTTTAACTTCAATGGCATCTCCATCCCAAAGCATTGCATCTGGTGGGTTCGAGTTGTTTCCTAAATAAGAAAACACTTCACTGATTCTTTCTAATCTTGCAGTTTCTTCCATATTGAATGTATTTGCGAACAAATCTTTTACATATTCTTCCAATGCGTCTCCGGAATTATTTGCTCGATTTCGTCCTTGATAATATTCTGTGAGATGTATCACAGGATTATTTACTAAATGTATTATCGCATCAATAATATTCATAAATAAACTCCTTTTGTTTATAAATGATCTATGCCATTTAGGATGTTTTGGCAGAACGCCACAAGATATCCCGATTGATCGTGGTATAAAAAAGTGTGCGGATCATATCCGGATCTTGGGTCTGACCAAGGATCCACATGAGTTTTGTTACGGTTGCCTCCAATGTCATATCATAGGCTTCCAGAAGACCAAGCTCTTTTTTTATGCTTTTCCCTACCTCATAGACTGACATATTGCTGCCTTCCCAAGTGACTTGTGTTGTCATGACTACGACTTTCCCCTGATTGACCAGATGTTCCACAGCTTTGTGGAAGTCTCCGGTACTGTAAGTTGGCAGTCCGCCAACTCCGAATGATTCTATGATGATCGCCTGATACTGTTTTGCTATATAACTCAGGACATCTGCCTGAGAAGAGGGGATCAATTTAAAGAGAGCGATACTTGGGTTTAAGGAGTGGTAAAAGCGTACTGCTTCTTGAAGCTGTGCTTTATCGTCCAGATAAAAAAGAATGCGTTCATCCTGGATTGCGGCAAGGTATGGAAAATTGATGCTGGAAAATGCATTATAGCTTTTCGTGCGCTCTTTTTTTGCTCTTGTTCCGGCAATGACTTTTCCATCAAAGACCAGTGTGACACCATGTGCTTTTTCATGACTGGCAAAACGCAGACTATCGATCAGATTGGTCTTGGCATCTGTGATCTCAAGATCGATCGGTTTTTGTGCACCTGTAATTACGATTGGTTTTGGAGAATTTTGAATTAAGTAAGAGAGTGCTGCTGCCGTGTAAGCCATTGTATCAGTGCCATGACAGATTACAAAACCATCATATTCATTATAATGTTCTTCAATAGCTTTGCTGATGCACAGCCAGTTTTCCGGCTGCATATTGGTACTGTCAATATTGAAAAGCTGCAGTGTATCTGTGGTACAGAATTTAGCTGCTCCAGGGACATAGGAAAGAAGTTCTTCAGAAGTTAAAACAGGTGTCAGTCCAGAATGTCCAGCTCCCTGTTTGGAGGCGATAGTTCCTCCGGTGGCAATCAATAAGATGCGTTTCATAAATTATAAAGATCCTTTCTGGTACAATATTTGACGGAAAAACTACCGCCAGTGAGAATTAGAAATTTTTGTATATGAAGGGGTTGATAGCCTTTGGATCATAACAATACGTCCATATTATAATGGATGGAGAGAAAGTCGGCAAGTATGGATAGAATGGAAAAAGTAAAATAGTGAGATGGGATACAAAATATCAAAAAGATTAAAAATATTAAAAAGACTGCAAAATAAGGCTTGTAGAGCAATGAAAAAGTGAGTATAATAAGGGGCGGTGTTTTGGAAATGTGAGAAAGATATGAGGGAGTGCAATGCAGATGAATTTGCCAAAAGATCCAGTGATTTTATTAAGTTATGTGAATACACAGCTCAGAGATTTTTACACAAATCTGGATGATTTTTGTCAGGAAACTGGTGTAGATAAAGAAGCTTTATGTCAGAGACTGGAAATGATCGATTACACATATGATCAGGGAGTCAGACAGTTTGTTTAATGTGAAATGATGATCGAAAAGAAAATGAACCATGAAGAAAATGAGAGTCAATGATGAGAAAAAAGTGCAGGTATCATGTTTTGGTATCAGCACTTTTTTAATTTATGTGAGGATTTAAAAATCAGTGTAATAGAACGAAATCTTGTCACATACGTTAGAAGTAGCTAAGGCGGGGGCAAACATAAAAACAAGAAATGCCCTGGGAAAACGTGAATGGATATGTGGGAGGGATAGCTGTGAACGAGAGAAATTTGGAGGTTTTAGAGCAGTATGAAGTAGAGGTACGAGAGGTTCGTAGAGGAAGAGGTGCTTTTCTGTGTGAGACGGATCAAGGATGGAAATTGTTGAAAGAATATCGTGGAACAGTAAAAAGACTTGAGTTTGAAGAGGAAGTATTGAGATATCTTAGAAGTGAAGCGGGGATTTTGACAGACCAATATAGAAAAACTTTGGAAGGAAATCTGATCTCTATCGCATCAGATGGGACAAAATATATTTTAAAAGATTGGTTTTTAGACAGAGAGTGTGATCTTAGAAGTAAAAATGATGTATTTTCGGCAGTGAGAGGGCTGGCTTATCTACATAAATATCTTAGAAAGATAGAGTGGAAAGAAGAGTGGGATCTTGGATCAAATGCAATAAAGCCACTGGCAAATGAGATGGCAAGACACAATAGAGAACTGATACGAGTGAGAAATTTTGTAAGAAATAAAAGAAAAAAAACCGAGTTTGAATTATGTGTGATCGGAAATTTTAACCGTTTTTACCAACAGGCAGAGGAAGCAGCAAAAGGGCTTTTGGAGATAGGGGAACAAAATGTGCATTATTTATGCCATGGAGATATGAACCAACATCATATATTGATGTGTAACAGTGAAAGAGAAGAAAATGACCATCTGGCATTTATTGAATTCAATAGGATGCACAGAGGCAGTCAGATAGAAGACTTATATGGTTTATTGCGTAAGACGATGGAAAAGAGTGACTGGGATTGTGATCTTGGAATGGATCTTTTAGAAGCCTATCATGAAGTACTTCCACTATCAGAACAGGACAGACAGATTTTATATTATCTGTTTTTGTATCCAGAAAAATATTGGAAACAGATGAATTTTTATCTGAATAATAATAAAGTATGGATTCCAATGAAGAATATTGAGAAATTGAGGCAGTTAGAAGAACAGTTTAGTGAAAGAGATGAATTTTTGCAAAAAATATGTGAAAAAAGCAAGAGATTATGATTCCTTTTTCGATAAAAATATTATATAATAAAAGAAGTTCTAATGAAAAGAGAAGGGAGTATTATTTCTATGAAGGATTACATGAAGATTTACAACGAATGGCTGAACAATCCATATTTTGATGAAGCCACCAAAGAGGAACTGCGTGCTATTGCAGATGATGAGAATGAGATCAAGGAACGCTTTTATATGGATCTGGAGTTTGGTACAGCTGGTCTGAGAGGGGTAATCGGAGCAGGTATCAATCGTATGAATATTTATGTGGTTCGCCGTGCAACACAGGGACTTGCAAATTATATTATCAAGCAAGGTGGAGCTGATAAGGGAGTTGCTATTGCATATGATTCCCGTCATATGTCTCCAGAGTTTGCAATGGAAGCAGCAATGACTCTGGCAGCGAATGGAATCAAGGCATATAAGTTTGAATCTCTGCGTCCGACACCAGAGCTGTCTTTTGCAGTCCGTGAATTGGGATGTATTGCAGGTATCAATATCACAGCAAGCCACAATCCTCCAGAATACAATGGATATAAAGTATATTGGGAAGATGGCGCACAGTTTACACCGCCACATGATAAAGGAGTTACAGAGGAAGTTCTTGCAATTGAGGATCTCTCTACTGTAAAGACAACAGATGAAGCATCTGCAATCGCAGCCGGCAAATATGAAGTGATCGGTAGAGAGATTGATGATAAATATATCGCTCAGGTAAAAGCTCAGGTAGTTAATCAGAAAGCGATCGATGATATGCAGGATCAGATTACGATCGTTTATTCTCCTCTTCATGGAACAGGTAATATTCCGGCAAGAAGAACAATGAAAGAGTTGGGATTTGAGCATGTATATGTTGTTCCGCAGCAGGAACTTCCGGATGGCAATTTCCCGACAGTAAGTTATCCAAACCCAGAGGCAAAAGAAGCATTTGAATTGGGATTGGCTTTGGCAAAAGAGAAGAATGCAGATTTAGTTTTGGCAACAGATCCAGATGCGGATCGTCTTGGTGTTTATGTAAAGGATACGAAGTCTGGTGAATATATTCCTCTGACTGGTAATATGTCAGGTTCTCTTCTGTGCGAATATGTATTAAGCCAGAAAGAAGCAGCAGGAAAGATCCCGCAGGACGGACAGGTTGTAAAATCCATTGTTTCTACGAACCTGATTGATGCGATCGCAAAAGCGTACGGCGTAGAGTTGATCGAAGTGCTGACAGGATTTAAGTGGATCGGACAACAGATTCTCAAGAATGAGAAGACAGGAAAGGGAACTTACCTGTTTGGTATGGAGGAGAGCTATGGATGTCTGATCGGAAGCTATGCGCGTGATAAGGATGCGATCTCTGCTACAGCAGCTCTTTGTGAGGCAGCAGCATACTATAAGACACAGGGTAAGACACTTTGGGATGCTATGATCGATATGTATGAAAAATATGGCTATTATAAAGATGCTGTAAAATCCATTGGTCTGTCCGGTATTGAAGGTCTGGCAAAGATTCAGGCGATCATGGAAAGTCTGCGTAAGAATCCTCCGACAGAGGTTGCTGGATACAAGGTTGTCTCTGTAAGAGATTACAAGCAGGATACGATCACCAATATGGCAACTGGTGAAGTGACACCAACTGGTCTTCCGTCTTCTAATGTTCTTTACTATGATATGGAAGATGGCGTTTGGATGTGTGTAAGACCATCCGGTACAGAGCCTAAGATTAAATTCTACTATGGAATCAAAGGAAGTTCTTTGGAAGATGCTGATGCAAAGGCAGAAGCAATGGGCAAAGAAGTTATGGCAATGGTAGATAAGATGCTGGCTGAATAAGGAAGTATATTGTATATTTGAGGATATACAAGGCATAAAATGGGGTATGAAAAGCAAAAAAATTGTTTTTCATACCCTTTTTGTATGTGGAAGTATGTGATACGATCAAAACGATCATACTTATTTTTTTAAATATTCATCCTGCAATTCTTTTAATGCCTCTGAGAAACGGCTGGAAGCAGAAGGATTGCCTTTTAAGATACCTTTCTTAATGGAACCGATGTGCGAAGTGAGGGCACGGCGATGTTCCGTAATAGCACGTTTCTTTTCCAAAAGAGCAGAAATCTGTTCCTGATGTAATTCAGAGAGACGAAGTTTGGCATCTTCTGTCTCTTCTTTCCATCCCATAATCCGTGTTGAAACTTCATTGTGCAGATCAGAACGCAGACGTTCTACACGAGTGATGGTTTCGTCTTTCATAGTATCTACACGCTGACTGGTTTCTGCTTTTAAGAGAGCAATCTGTACTTGTATTTCTTCCAGATCGCTGCGAAGTGCTGAGAGTGTTTCCAGCAATTTGGCAAGATCAAGAGCAGCACGGACGGATAGGATCGTATCTGTACAAAATACAATGCTGATGGCAAGATCTATGAGGATCAGAACCAGAGGTGGAATACTTAAAAGCAGATCTGCAATCGGTGTGTGGATGATTTCTGTCAAAAACAGGGTTAAAAATCCCCATGCGATAGAAGAGGAGAGACAGATATAACCGTTTAGTTGGAATTTTTGATTGCTATAATCCCAGTATTTCATTTTGAATAATTTTTCCATAGTCCAACCGGTTATATATTCCAAGATCGTAGCTGCGATCACACCTGACAGATAAACAGCAAATAGATTGTCTTTCACAGGGAGAGAAACCCAAAGCATCATGACAGCGCCGGTGCCGTAAAGTGGCAGCATAGGAATCCTCAAAAAACCGCGGTTTACAAAACGACGTTGTTTGAGGGAAACATAGGTGGATTCAAAAATCCATCCAAAAAAACAATATATATAGAAAAAACCAAGCCATTGATACCAAGTGTAGGTATACATAAAAGTCCTCCTATGGATTATATTTAGGTAGGCTAAGTATAACATTCAGGAAATTATTGTGCAAGATTGGAAAAAATAAAATAAAAATAAAAGATCAATAAAAAAAATATAGTTTAGTTGGAAGGAAAATTGACGTACTTGCCAAAAGAGAAAGTGCTATGTATAATAAACTCCAGAATTTATTAAAAAATTCTTTCAACAGGATGATATTAGGATTAGAAAGATGAAGGAGAATGAGATGAGTATATTAACTGTTACCAATTTAAGTCATGGTTTTGGCGACAGGGCTATTTTCCACGATGTGTCATTCCGCCTATTAAAAGGGGAGCATATTGGGCTGATCGGAGCAAACGGAGAAGGAAAATCCACATTTATGAATATCATTACCGGAAAGCTGATGCCGGATGAGGGAAATGTAGAGTGGGCGAAGAGAGTCCGTGTGGGATATTTGGATCAGCATACGGTTTTGGAAAAAGGGATGACAATACGCAGTGTGCTAAAAAGTGCATTTTCTTTTTTGTTTGAGCTGGAAGAACAGATGAATGAGATCTGTGATAAGATGGGAGAAGCAGATGAAGAAGAGATGAATGCGATGATGGAGGAACTGGGAACGATTCAGGACCTTTTGATGGCACATGATTTTTATACGATCGATTCGAAGGTAGAAGAAGTCGGAAGAGCGCTTGGCTTGGTGGAAATTGGTATGGAAAAGGATGTGTCAGAGTTATCCGGAGGTCAGAGGACAAAGGTACTTTTGGGGAAACTTCTGTTAGAAAAACCAGATATCCTGCTTTTGGATGAGCCGACAAACTATCTGGATGTACAGCATATTGAGTGGCTGAAACGGTATTTACAGGAGTATGAAAATGCATTTATTTTGATCTCACATGATATTCCTTTCTTAAATAGTGTTGTAAATTTGATCTATCATATGGAAAATCAAAAGCTGGATCGTTATGTGGGCGATTATGACAAGTTTAAAGAGGTGTATGAGGCAAAAAAATCCCAGCTGGAGGCAGCATATAAAAGGCAGCAGCAGGAAATTGCACAGCTACAGGATTTTGTGGCAAGAAATAAGGCAAGAGTATCTACCAGAAACATGGCGATGTCCCGTCAGAAAAAGCTGGATAAGATGGATGTGATCGAGCTGGCAAGAGAGAAACCAAAGCCAGAATTCCATTTTGATGAAGCTCGTGCGGCAGGAAAAATAATTTTTGAGACAAAAGATCTGATCATTGGGTATGAAAAAGAAGAACCACTTTCCAGACCTTTAAACCTTTCCATGGAGAGAGGAGAAAAAATTGTTCTGGTTGGAGCGAATGGAATCGGAAAAACGACACTGTTAAAAAGCATCCTTGGATTGATCCCGTCTTTAGAGGGAAGTGTAGAACTGGGAGACTACTTGGAAATAGGATATTTTGAACAGGAGATGGCTCCGGGCAACACAACAACCTGTATTGAGGAAATCTGGAAAGAATTTCCGTCTTATACTCAATATCAGGTACGTTCTGCTCTTGCAAAATGTGGGCTGACAACTCAGCATATTGAAAGTCAGGTCCGTGTTCTGAGCGGAGGAGAGCAGGCGAAGGTCAGACTGTGTAAGTTGATCAATAGACCAACCAATGTACTTCTTTTGGACGAGCCGACAAACCATCTGGATGTGGATGCGAAGGAAGAATTGAAACGGGCTCTGAAAGAGTATAAAGGAAGTATCCTTTTGATATGCCATGAACCAGAATTTTATGAAGGATTGGCAACAAAGGTATGGGATTGCAGTACTTGGAGCTTAAAAATCTAAACGTTTGTATCCCAAAAAAGAAAAGGAGATGTAGCAATTTTTATGAAAAAAACAAAAACAAAGCTGGGGGCGGCTATCTTGAGGATTCTTTTGTCAGTTGTGTTGATTTTCCTATTGTTTTATACAATGCTTCCGGCAATCAACATGAGAGACAGGAATTTTTTGATCTTTCTGATCATCAGTATTGTAGTGGTACTTATGGTGAATCTTCCTAATTATGTAAAGATGTTTTTTGAGAGTATCAGTCAGGGAAGTGAAACGATTGTTGGACACAACCCGATCACAGGTCAGCCGATTTTTGCTAAAAAGCCAAAAGAAAAAGATACTGTGAAAATTTCAAGACCACTCAAGATAGGTTTTGTGGCAATTGCAGTATTGATTTTGTGGATGGTGATTGCAACAGCGATTGGACAGCGTTTCTTTAATGCATCCCGCTATAGAGATCTGATCACTCTGGAAGACGGCGATTTTACACAGGATGTTGCGGAACTTCAGATGTCACAGATTCCGGTTGTAGATAAGGATACTGCTGCAAGATTGGGAAGCCGTAAGCTGGGAGAGATGACAGAACTTGTATCCCAGTTTGAGATTGGAGATAATTATACACAGATCAATTATAAAGGATCTCCATACCGTGTCACACCTCTTGCCTATGCGGATCCGATCAAATGGTTATATAATATGAAAAAAGGACTTCCGGCATATATTACCGTAGATATGGTGACACAGGAAACGGATCTGGTATGGCTGGAAGATGGGATGAAATATTCACCCAGTGAGTATTTCTTTAGAAATATTTATCGTTATCTCAGATTTTCTTATCCAACTAAGATTTTTAAGACGGTTTCGTTTGAAATTGATGACAATGGAGTACCATATTGGGTAGCTCCAGTAGTAAAATATCGTATTGGATGGTGGGATGGAGAGGACATTTCTGGTGCTGTTTTGGTCAATGCAGTGACAGGAGAGAGCCAGTATTATGAAAAAGAATCTGTACCAGAGTGGATCGATCAGCTGTATACATCAGATCTGATCATTGAACAGTTGGATGATAATGGAAAATTCCAGAATGGTTTTATCAATTCTATCTTTGGACAGCGAAATGTAAGAAGAACGACCTATGGTTATAATTATCTGGCAATGGATGATGATGTGTATTTATACACAGGAATGTCTTCTGTGACAGCAGATGAATCAAATATCGGTTTTGTTTTGGTAAATCTGAGAACAAAGGCGACAAAGTTCTATGCTGTTCCAGGTGCA
>CAJMNU010000022.1 GCA_905214855.1 uncultured bacterium
GCCTTTCTGGAAGTCTCCGTGGTGTGACGGAAGACCAGGATGGCATATTGAGTGTTCTGTTATGGCAAAGAAATATCTTGGAGAACAGATCGATATCCATGCAGGCGGAGAAGATTTGATTTTCCCGCATCATGAGAATGAGATTGCACAGAGTGAGGCAGCAAATGGCAAAACATTTTCTAATTACTGGATGCATAATGGTTTCTTAAATATTGATAATAAGAAGATGTCAAAGTCTTTGGGAAATTTCTTTACTGTGAGAGAGATCGCAGAGCAGTATGATCTTCAGGTTTTGCGCTTTTTTATGCTGAGTGCACACTATAGAAGCCCGTTGAATTTCAGCCGAGATCTGATGGAGGCTTCCAAGAATGGTTTAGAGCGTATTGTGACAGCAGTAGAGCGTCTTCGTGATCTGGAAGCTAAGGTAGGAAGAGATATTGTTAGTGCTTCAAAAGAGGAAAAGACACGCAATATGTTAAAGGATCTGGTAGTGAAATATGAGACAGCTATGGAAGATGACTTTAATACAGCAGATGCTATCTCTGCCATCTTTGAAATGGTAAAATTGGCGAATACAGACGTGGATGAGAACAGCAGCAAAGAGCTGGTAAGTGATTTGAAAGAAGAAATTGAGATCTTATGTGATGTTTTAGGGATCAAAACAGAGAGAAAGCAGGAAGTTTTAGACAGTGAAATCGAGGAATTGATCGCAAAACGTCAGGCTGCAAGAAAAGCAAAAGATTTTGCTTTGGCAGACGAGATCCGTGGTACTCTTTTGAATATGGGAATTGTGTTGGAAGATACCAGAGAGGGCGTAAAATGGAAGAGAGTATAAAACAGGTAGTATCAGAGCAGGAAAAACTTTTGAAATTGTCAGAAGAAAAAAGTTCTCTTATTCCTTCCCAGTATTCTCCGCTGGTTCTGGCGTACATGGGAGATGCTGTATATGAGTTGGTGATACGGAGTCATGTGGTGAAAGAAGCCAATATGCAGGTCAATAAAATGCACAAAAAAACGACACAACTTGTAAAAGCACAGACACAGGCAAGGATGATCATGGCATTGGAAGCAGAGTTGACTCCAGAGGAACATGCGGTTTATAAACGTGGCAGAAATGCGAAATCCGTCACAATGGCAAAAAATGCTACTATGAAAGATTATCGGATGGCAACAGGGTTTGAGGCATTGATGGGATATCTGTATTTAAATGGAGAATTACAAAGGATGATCGAACTGATAGAGCGTGGTCTGACATCCATGAAAACAGAAGAAGATATCAAAAAGGGCGAGTAATTAGGATGGAGGATTTTGAGGATGAGAATGGAAGAACAGACAATAGAAGGGCGTAATGCGGTGCTGGAGGCATTTCGATCTGGAAAAACAGTGGATAAATTATTTGTACTGGATGGATGTGTGGACGGACCGGTGAGAACCATTGTGCGGGAAGCCAAAAAACATGACACTATCCTGAATTTTGTGACAAAAGAGCGTTTGGACCAAATGTCAGAGTCTGGAAAACATCAGGGAGTGATTGCATATACTGCTGCATATGAGTATAGTACAGTGGAAGAGATTCTGCTTAAAGCAAAGGAAAAAGGGGAAGATCCATTTATTTTCCTTTTAGATGGAATTGAAGATCCTCACAATTTGGGAGCTATCATCCGTACTGCAAATCTGGCAGGTGCACATGGGGTGATCATTCCAAAACGCCGTGCGGTTGGTTTGACAGCAACAGTGGCAAAGGCTTCAGCAGGTGCTATCTCCTATACACCTGTGGCAAAAGTGACAAATCTGGCAGCAACGATGGAAGAACTTAAAAAAGAAGGTCTTTGGTTTGTTTGCGCTGATATGGGCGGAGAAACCATGTATCGTCTGAATTTGAAAGGACCGATTGGTTTGGTGATCGGAAATGAGGGAGATGGTGTCAGTAAGTTAGTGCGGGAACGCTGTGATATGATCGCATCTATTCCAATGAAAGGTGATATTGATTCCTTAAATGCTTCTGTGGCAGCAGGAGTTTTGGCATATGAGATCGTAAGGCAGAGATTTTAAACAATCATAAAAACCATAGGAACGATGTTTTTAAAATTCCTCCTGATGTCTTTTGGCAACAGGAGGAGTCTTAGAAAAGGAAAGAAAGTGTATACAAAATAATGAAAAAGTGTTGACAAAACGGAAAACTCATGATATTCTATTTAAGGCTTTGAGAGAAATTATATCATATATGCTGGCGTGGCACAGTAGGTAGCGCACATCATTGGTAGTGATGAGGTCACGGGTTCGATTCCCGTCGCTAGCTTTAAAACCCTGATTTTTATCAGGGTTTTTTTGGCTTATGGAGAAAAATGAAAGATTAAAAAGGTGGAGGTGAAAGGGATGGATCTTACATTTCGGGTCGGTGATAAGAAGTTTAATTACAGAGTATGTGCTATCATCCTTTCAGGGGAGAAGATTCTTGCTATGCATGATGAACGCTCTCCATTTTTCTATCTGCCGGGGGGCAGGGTTGAAATGGGAGAGACGGCTGAACATGCGGTCATTAGAGAACTTTGGGAGGAACTGGGAATCACAGCAGAAATTGTCAGACCTCTTTGGTTGAATCAGGCATTTTTTAATGAAGATGTGGATCATTTAGATTATCATGAATTATGTATTTATTTTTTGATGGATATTTCTAAAACTCCTCTCCTTTCTCGTGGGGAGACTTTTGTATTTCATGAGGGAAAGCGCACACACAAATTTGAATGGCTGGAATTTGACCGCTTAAAAGAGGAATATTTTTATCCAACATTTTTAAAAGAGGAGATTTATCATCTTCCAGAAACATTTTGCATACGGACGGAAATAGAATAGATTTGTTGGAAAACAAATAAAACGCACTTCTTTCGTTTTTGAGAGCAGTTTGGCATAAATTAAGATGAAAAATATGGGGAAAGTTTTGCGGATTGAAGCGGAAAAGAAAAAGGTGAGGATATGTCTAAGGTTTATTTATTAGGAAATCAGTTGCAGGAAACAGATATGGCAACTGAGGAGCTGGCTGACATACCAGCGGTTTTTTTGTGTAATGAAAAAGAAGCAGCAAAAGTATTGAAGGAGCTTTGCATTAATACAGAGAGTGATGGAAGTTTAAGAGATGTGTATTTTTGTAAAGTAGAGACACAGCAGGAGTATTTATATGGTACATTAGCAATACCAAAACTTTTGGATGTCTTGGGAAGCAGATATCGTATTAGTTTTTATATTACAAAAAATCATATTGTTTTGATCAATGAAGATGAATTTGCAGCACGCATCATTCGGAGAATCCGTAGGAGAAAGGTACATCAGGGAGAGAGTAAGGAAAAGTTTTTGTATAATTTTGTTGTAGAATTCATAAACAGGGATACGGAGCTTTTGGATGATTTTGAGCATAGTCTCATGCTGTTGGAGGAAGATATCATGAAAGAGGAACTGGAACATTTTCATGAGAAGATCCAGCCAATCCGAAAACAGCTTTTGATCTTGAGAGGCTATTATGACCAGATTATGGATATGTGCAAAGAGTTTGAAGAAAATGAAAATCGATTTTTCAGTAAAAAACAATTAAAGTATTTTGGAATTCTCGCAGATAGAGCAGATCGTCTTATGGGGAAGACAATCCATTTGATTGATTATGGAAAACAAGTTCAGGATGCTTATCAGGCAAAGGTAGATGCACGTCAGAATGCGAATATGCAGTTTTTGACGATCATTTCTACGATTTTTTTTCCGCTGACTTTGATTACTGGATGGTATGGTATGAATTTTCAAAATATGCCTGAATTGGAACATGGATATCCGGCAATTGTTGGACTTAGTATTTTAGTTGTAATAGGTTGTATCACTTTATTTAAAAAGAAAAAATTGTTATAAATATTATGTACAAAAAAAGACCAATTGGTTTCATATCAAGTTGATATGTATCCATTTGGTCTTTTTTATTATTGGTCAGTTTTCTATTCTGGAAAAGCGATAGGAGGAAGGTGGTACTCCTTTGACACGCATAAAGACTTTATACATGGTGTTGGAGGAGGAGAGTCCGACTTGCTGTGCGATTTCCATGATAGGCATATTGGTGGATTCCAATAGTGTAATGGCTTCCTGTATGCGCAGAGTACAAATATGATTGCTGAGGGTCTCACCGCAAGTTTGTTTTACTAACTGAAAAATATATTTTTCAGAGAGCTGGAAATGCTCTGCCAAAGAATTGGCGCATAGATTTGGATCACGGAAATTTTTTTCAATAAATTGAACAATTTCTAATCCGCGGGTGTTTGCAGATTGAGTTTCTATCTTTTGTGACAAATCAGAAAGTTGTTGGTTTATTGAGAAAAATACATCTTGTATGGTTTCGAGAGTATATAATTCAAGTTCAGCAGGAAGTTGTGAGGCGAGGCAAAGTGTTTGTTCTTGTGATTCTGCTGTTTGGAGAAGGTGTGATAAGGCATTGGAATATACTGTGCGTATGGAAAAAAATAGTTGGCGTAAATCTACCTGATCATAGTGCATGGAGTGAATGCGTGTGAATATGGCATCTATAATGCGTGAAGATGCTTTGTAATCTCTTTGTAAAAGAGAACGCTGCAGTGTCTCAAGTTCTTGAAGATGTACAAAAGAAGGAGATGAGACAGCGGAAATAGGGCAGTTGAACACGAAAAGGTTGGGAATGTTTTTACCTGACCGCAGCCTTTGCATTGCCTGCGTCACAGCATAGCGAATATCTTCTGCTGAGTGTCCTTTGTCGCTTACACCAGCTTTGACAGGCAGGTTATTAGCAAGACGAAGATGAGAAACAACATCTGTAAGCTGCGTACAGCAGGTTTCGGCATCGATCAGGGCATACAGTTTTCCATGATGAAGATGCAGAAAGAGTGAGTTTGGATTGGAATATCCTAATAATTCGGAGAGCTGTGCAGGGAGAAAGGTGATATTTTCATCTTCACAGCAAAAGACAACTGCCATAAAAGAAGGAGGCAACGCTCCAAAGTGCTGTTGAAATGATTCTTGCAGCTTGGGTGAATCTAAAGAACCAAAATAAAATTTTTCAAGCAGCTGTTGGCTGATCAGATCATCTAATTCGTGGATGGTTTGTTTGCATTTGCTGATCTCATAGCTCATACCACTCAGGGAACTTTCAATTTCCTTCCAATGGTCAGCAAGTTTACCATGAAGTGGTGTGCGCAATAGTCCCAGAATGCGTTCGATTGGGCGGGAACGGTAATAGGCAAGTAAAAGAGAGAGGATGGCACTCAAAACTAAAGCAAAGCCAATGCTTCGGAATAAGATCCATGCGGCTGTGTATTTTTGGCGGGTGAAGAAGTCTTCACGGATACCAATACAGATTTGCTGTCTGGGATCTTTATTTATGTGGATCAGACGATAGAGCTGGTCTTTTGGATCAGACCAAGAAGAACCCTGAGGAAGAGAAGAAGCGCCATTCCAGTGATAGGAGGACAAAATCTGACCCTGTGCAGATGAGACAAGACTGAAGGAGTAGTCTTCGATATCTGGAAGAATAAATTGTCTGGCAAGTGCATCTGGTGCAAGGGAGACAAGGACAAGAATCTGTATGTTAGCATCTCCGATTTGAGGAAATGTATAGGCGTATTGGAGAAAATTATCTGGGGTTTCAGAAGAGAGCAGATCTGTGATCTGATCTGTATAACTTTGAATAGGGAGAGGGGAGCTTTTTAGTTCAAACAACCAGTCGGACTGTGGATAGAGAGCAGATTTTTGAGAACGGTAGTAATCAAAGCGGCTGCGAAAGATATATTGGCTCGTGAGGACATAGTCAAATTTAGGCACAAAAAGAAGAACATTATCTACGTGTTCCATGTTTTGGTAATAGAGTTTTAAACGCTCCTGAAGCAAGGTCATATGATAAAAGAGAGATTCTTCGCTCATGTGATTTCCTTCATAAAAGACCTCCAGAAGTTTGGGATCGCTGTAAAGATTGCGTGTTGCAGTAAAAAGGTCATCTGATTCCTGAATGTTTGCTGCAGCGGCAGTGTCTGCCTGATCATAGACCTGCTGCATGATTTTTTCTTCTTCTGCCTGAATCAAACTGTTGAAAATAGGAATCAAACATAGAAGGACGAGAATCACAACAATAAAATATGTGGAGGCAAAGTGGATGACGATATAATTGTGATTTTTAGACATAAAAACTGATTTCCTCTCTAAAAAAAATATGCATATATAAAATTATAGTGACAAAAGTAATAGGTGTCAATGAACAAAAGATGAAATATGTAAAGAATCTTACTAATATCATTGTATAAAATGAATATCAACTTTACTTTTGAGAGAATAGAAATGATAATGGGGGTAGTTTATAGGAGTTCTTTCACAGCGTTTGATGACAGAAAGAGTTATAGGAAATGAAATAAAAATAGAAAAAGGAGGAGGTTGTATGAGAGAACAAGAGAGCGTGGGGAAGATCATTACTGAGAACGGGAGTGTAAAAAAAGACAAGAGTGAACAAAAGATTCCCAGAAAGAAAAAAATGTCAAAGGATACAATTACAGGAATCCTATTTATTCTTCCAGGATTTTTGGGATTTACGGTTTTTATCCTGATTCCGGTCATCATGTCATTAGGACTTAGTTTTACAGAGTGGAATTTCCTAAAAGGATGGGAAGCGATCCAATTCAATGGTCTGAAAAATTACATTCGTTTATTCAAAGATGAATGGTTTCAGGTATCACTTATTAACAATTTAATTTTTACAGCAGTGACGATTCCGGTTCTTCTGATTTTGGGACTGATCGTGGCAGAGATCATCAATCGGCATACTTATGGGGGAAAAGGAATCCGTGCGATGATGTTTATCCCATACATAGCAAGCGTTGTGGCAGTATGTACGGTATGGCAGGTACTTTTACAGCCAAGTTATGGTCCGATCAATCAGTTTCTACAGTCGATTGGAATTTCGAATCCGCCTAAATGGCTGGTAGATGAAAAATGGGCATTGGTGGCGATCATTGTTATCAATATTTGGACACAGATCGGATACTATGTAGCAGTGTATATGTCAGGTCTTAAAAATATTTCTTTGGATCTGTATGAAGCAGCACAGATCGATGGAGCATCTGCTGTACAACAATTTCGGTATGTGACAGTTCCTATGGTTTCTCCAACTACATTTTTCCTTGCAGTTATGGGGATCATTGGTTCTTTTAAAGTGTTTGATCTCATCAGTGTCCTGACACAGGGAGGTCCTGGAAATTCCACATCTGTGATGGCGTATTATATTTATAGAACAGCATTCCAGGATTTTAAGATGGGGTATGCCTGCACACTTGCATGGGCATTGTTTGTCATTATTTTTCTGATTACGTTGGTTCAGTGGAAATATCAGGAACGCTTTACGAACGAATAGGAAAGGGGATATGGGACGATGAAACGAGGAAAAAAACTTTCCGCAGGAAAAATTCTGTTCACCATTTTGTTGTACATTGTGGGATTTACGATGTTAGCTCCACTCATCTGGATGATCTCTACATCCTTTAAGGTAGAGACAGAAGTGTTTAATTTTCCGATCGAATGGATACCAAAAACATTTGTAGGCATGAAAAATTATGGGATTGTCTGGGGTGATGAATACAACTTTGGTATGTACTATTGGAATAGTATTAAGATCACAGTGATCTCAACCGCACTTCAGATCCTGATATCTGCATTGGGGGCATATGGTTTTACAAAAGTGCGCTGGAAATGGCGTGATAAGGTTTTTCTTTTGTACCTTGCAACCATGATGATTCCGCCACAAGTTATGATTGTCAGTCGTTTTGTTATTATGACAGAATTGAAACTTTATAATACTCATGAAGGATTGATCATGATGACGATGTTCAGTACATATGGAGTATTTTTACTGCGGCAGGCTATGATGGGGATTCCAGATTCTCTGTGTGAGTCTGCAAGGATTGACGGGGCAAGTCATTTTTGTATATTCAGAAAAATTATTCTGCCATTGATCACTCCGGCGATTGCAACATTGACAATATTGAAATTTGTATGGACATGGAATGATTATCAGATGCCATTGATTTTTCTCAGTAAGAGAAGTCTGTTTACCATTCAGCTTGGTATGAAGATATTTGCGACAGAGTCAGGAAGTATCTATTCTTTGATGATGGCAGCTGCGGTATCTGCAATCTTGCCTTTGATTATTGTATTTTTGTTTGGTCAAAGATACATCATTGATGGCATTGCATCTGGTGCGGTGAAAGAATAGGGAAATATTATGAAAACGATAGGGTTGAGAATCCAAAAAGATACAGCTATAAAATAGCAGAAGGGAGTTACTATGAAAAAGAGAAGATTAGTGGCACTGGGAGTTGGCATGATGATGCTGGGAAGCAGTATATTGACAGGATGTGGTTCAGGAGGAAAAGAAACTTCTGCTCCTGCTGAGAAAACAACAGCTACATCTGTGGAGGCTGGGCAGACAGAAGCAAAGGATGAAACAAAAAAAGAAGAAGGAAAAGAAGATCAGGAACAGATCACATTGCGTTTTGTCAGCTGGCAGAGCAATCATGCCAAGGGAGATCAGAGGATTGTAGATGCATGGGAAGAAAAACATCCGGAAATTCAGGTAGAGATTGAGTATGTAGGAGATATGAGCAGCCGGGATTATCTGCAAAAAACAGATCTGATGCTGATGGGTGGCGAGGAAATTGATATTATCATGTCACCTAGTATTGCGGATCTTTCTGTTAGAGCGAATTCTAATTCGTATCTGCCAATGGACGAGTATTTTGAGGCAGAGGGAAAGACCCCGGAAGATGTCTATAGTATCATTCCGAGGATCAATGATAAGGTGTATTCCATCCCAAGTGATATGCGTTATAATGTTGTTCTGATCAATAAAGATATGCTGGATGCGGCAGGATTGGAAGTGCCGGATTTGAATTGGACATGGGATGAGTATCGCGAATATGCAATGAAGATGACACAGGGAAGTGGTGCAAATACGATCTATGGCTCTTATATGCATACATTTGGTGATGATAGAACACGTGGTATTCTTTCTGCAAAACCAGACAGTCCTCTTTTTAATGAAGATGGAAGTCTGACATTTGAGAATCCAGAATTTGGAAAGTTTTTACAGTATCGCTATAATTTGGAAAATGTAGATAAAGCATCTACTCCTCTTGCGGATATCAAAGCTTTAAATATGAATTACAGAGATCAGTTCTTTTCTGGAAAGATTGCAATGCTTCCAATGGGAACGAATCTTTTGAGTGATATCGGAAATGAGTCTTATCCGCACGATTTTGTTACAACATTTGCACGTCAGCCTTTGTGGAATGAGACAGATCCACATTATAACATGACAGGAGCAATTTTCTATTCCGTTGCAAAGACATCAACACATCCAAAAGAAGCATTTGAATTCTTGCGTTTCTGGACAACAGAAGGAGTTCCGTTAAAGGGAATGTTTGTGTCAAATGAGAAGAATGTTGATAAAATGGAAAGTACCACTGCGATCGTAAAAGATTTTGAAGATAAAGTAGATATGGAAGCCTTGAAAACATTTATGCAGGATCCTGATTGGGTGGACAGTTATGTATCCTATTCTCCTGAATATCAGAGTCAGATTGAGACTGTTTTAACAGAAGAAACAGATAAATTCCTTTTGGGTTCTCAGTCTTTGGATGATACCATTGCTAATTTAATGAGTCGCTGCAATGCGATCATAGAAGAAAATAAGTAATCAAGAAAGGTAGAAAGCATATGCCTAAAAATATATTGATGATCATGACAGACCAGATGCATAAGTATGCACTTGGGAGTGTCAGTCCGTGGGTGAAAACACCTAATTTAGACCGTCTGGCAGAAGAAGGAACACTATTTACCAATGCATATTCCAATAATCCGGTTTGTGGTCCTTTTCGTGGATTATTGTTCTCTGGGCGTTACTGTAAAGATTGTGGTGTACAGGATAATGCAGATGCTTTGTCACAAGATGAAGTGACTCTTCCAAGGGAACTGGAACAATTGGGATATGATACGAGCTTTGTAGGGAAACTTCATCTTGGAGATAATGGAAATAAGCCGATTCCACAAAAGTATTGGGCAGGACATAGGCACTTGATTGGATATCAATGTTACAATGGATTTAAAGATCAAGTTTGTTTCTATGATGAAGAGGGAAAAGAATATTTGTTTCATGAACATAGAACAGATGTTACAGCCCGCCTTGGGATAGAACGTATGCGTGAGTTGGCAAAAAGCGGAAAACCATTTCTCCATACAATATTTTTCCAAGCCCCTCATTATCCAGAACAGCCATTGGAAAAATATGAACATTTATACGATGGTGTGGAATTTCCAATGGCAGAACAGTACAAACCAGTAGATCCTTATACTCCGACCTATTCGCCGTATAGTCCAAGACCGTTTGAGCTTTGTCCGGATTTTCAACGGTATGGGGGAAATATGCAGCGGTATTTGAAATTGTATTATGCAATGGTAAGTCAGATAGATGCGAATGTTGGTTTGATTTTACAGGAATTGGAAAATCTGGGGATTGCAGAGGATACAATGATTTTATTTTCAGCGGATCATGGAGATATGCAGGGAAGCCATGGACTGAAAAACAAATGTCTTCCATTTGAACGTTCTTGTGGAATCCCTCTGATTATAAAAGTACCAGGAATGGAACAAAAACGAGTAGTGGATATACCGGTTTCCGCAGTGGATTATTATCCGACTTGCATGGAGGTTGCTGGGGGGAAAAGTGAAAAAATACTCCCTGGAGAGAGTTTGATTCCTTTGCTCACAGGAGAAAAGACATCTCATGCTCCAGTATTTTCTGAGAATCATCTTTTAAAAGATAATACATGGTTTATGATCAGAGATATGCGCTGGAAATTGACAATAGATGCAAAAACACATCAGCCAGTTTCTCTATATGACATGCAGATGGATCCAGAGGAATCCAAAAATCTGGTCAATGATACAAACTATAGGAAAGAACAAGAGTGTTTGTACAAACTGCTTTTGAATGAAGTTGGAGACTATCAGTATTTGGGGCGATAGTTTTTAAGAAAAATGCAGCAAGAATTATATAAAAAATGATGCACAAAGATAGGAAATGAAACGAAGGACGTGAGGAGTGATCCACACGTCCTTTGTTTTTTATGGATGGGACAGAGTATGAAAACAGAGGAAAAAGATCATACTAACAGGAAAAGAAAAATGTGAGGCAGGAGATAGAAGAATGAAGGCAGACTCTTTATGGATATCACAGAAAAAAGATGATGTTTTATGGGAATCAAAAACGCAAGAGCGGAAATTAGGAGATCAAAAGATAGATGTTTTGATCATTGGAGCAGGGATTGCGGGAATTTTATGTGCGTATCAGTTAAAACAGGCAGGAATTTGCTGTATGGTAGTAGAACAGGGGGAAATCTGTGGTAAAGTGACACAGAACACCACTGCGAAAGTTACCGTACAGCACGGTCTAGTGTACCAAAAAATTTTGAAGAGATATGGTTTGGAGAGAGCAAAAGAATATTATATGATCCAAAAGAGAGCTTTGGATGTTTATAAAACTTTGGTACAAAAATTCCCCTGTGACTGGGAAGAAAAGACAGCATATGTCTATACTAAAGATGCAGTAGAGAAGTTGGAAAAGGAACAAGATGCATATGAAAAGATAGGGATTCCGTATTGTTTTCAGGAAAATGTGCCATTGCCATTCCAAACTAAGGGAGCGATTGGATTGGAACATCAGGGGTGCTTTCATCCGTTGCGATTTTTGCAGGCATTGTCAAAAGATCTTCCTATAGTGAGCCATACTCCTGTTTTGGAACTGGATGGGAAATGTGCAAAAACACCATTTGGTACAATTCATGCCGATCGGATCGTGTTAGCTACCCATTTTCCTATGGTAAATGTAAGGGGACTTTATATGATGAAACTTTATCAGCATCGTTCCTATGTGGCAGCTTTGGAAAATGGAGTGATATTGCCGGGAATGTATGTGGATGAAGATAAGACGGGATTTTCCTTTCGCAATTATGGTCGGATGCTTTTGGTCGGAGGCGGTGGTCACAGAACTGGAAAAGCAGGTGGCGGATATCAGGCAGTATATGATTTTGTACAAGAAAAATATCCTGAAAGTAAGATTGTATATACATGGGCAACACAGGACTGTATGACTTTGGATGATATTCCATATATTGGAGTACACAGTAAGGGGATGCCTTATCTTTATGTTTCAACAGGGTTTCAAAAATGGGGTATGACAAATGCGATGGCAGCAGCCATTGTTTTAAGAGATTGTATTGTAAAAGGAGAGTGTGAGTATGAAAAATTGTTTTCGCCAAGCCGTAGCATGTTTCATATACAATTACCGATCAATCTTGCTGTTTCCACAGCAGATTTCCTCGCACCAGGGAAACGATGTTCTCATCTGGGATGCAGCTTAAAATGGAATCCACAAGAACACACATGGGATTGTCCGTGTCATGGATCCCGTTTTCAAGAAGATGGAAGAGTACTTGATAATCCTGCAAAAAAGAACCTGAAAGGATAAGATAGGAAGGTTGCTTTAAGGGATTTGCAAAGATTGTATATTGTGATTAGATGTGCTATCATAAATGAAAATCAGATAGTATCAGATCTTTTAAAGGTATACTTGAGATAATAAGGCACAGGGAGAAAGAAAAGATGGAACGATATTGTGGAGAGAACGTGGATGCAAAGATTGTCCTTGGAGAGTGGGAATATTTAAAAAACAGATATGAGATGAGAGAAGGACAGGCAACATATATCACAGTGGGAAGAGGACAGAAGAATTTATGGTCTGCTCTTAGATGTAAAGAAGTCTATGCACAGGGAGCAAAGCTGGCAAATATGTTAGAAGTGGATTCCTGCGAAGTGGATCTGACAGAAGCATTTTTACTTGGAGAGAGCGGTGTATTTGCAGCTTTTGAAGGGATTTTGGGTGCTGTGTATGAGCAGAAGTTTGCTCTGGAAGGTAAGATTGAGAAAGAGATCAGATGGTACTGGTCAGTGTCTTTAGAGAAAGTTTTATATAAAGAGAAAGAACTGGAGCGTATGGTGCAGAATGCATACGAACTGGGAAAAGATATCATGTGGGCAAGAAATATGGTCAATATGCCAGGCAATCATCTGATCCCTGAAGAATTTGCAAAACAGATTGTTTCCTTTGTGAAAGATGTGCCCGTGGAAACAGAGGTATATAATAGGGAAGAATTGAAAAAAATGGGTCTTCAGGCATTACTTTCTGTGGGAGATAGCAGTGCCAATGCCCCGTGTATGGTGGTGCTGCGTTATACTGGAAATCCAAATTTGAGTGAAAGATTGGGATATGTAGGAAAAGGTGTAACTTGTGATACAGGAGGTTACTGTGTGAAATCTTCCGCTTCTATGAAAGGAATCAAGGGAGATATGGCAGGAGCTGCTGCAGTGACGGCATCAGTAAGAGCACTGGCAAACAATCAGGTCCCAGTTAATGTGACAGCAGTAATCCCAATCTGTGAAAACAGGATTTCAAGGGAAAGCACACTACCTGGGGATGTGATCAGGGGGCTTTCTGGAAAAACTATTGAGGTTTTAAATACAGATGCAGAAGGGCGATTGATCCTTTCGGATGCGATCACTTGGGCGATCCGAAAAGAAGGTGCAACAAAATTAGTGGATATTGCAACACTGACAGGTGCGGTAGTACAGATGTTAGGATTTGTGATGGCAGGTGTGATGGCATCCGATGATGCGTGGTGGGGGTGTCTTCAGAAAGCAGCTATATCCAGTGGTGAGAAATACTGGCGGATGCCGATGGAAGAAGAATATGAGAAGTTGATCGAGAGTGATTACGCAGATGTACAGAATACATCTCGTGATGGATGTGCGAGAGTGGCAGCAGGATTGTTCCTGCATCGTTTTACAGAAGGGCTGCCGTGGCTTCATTTGGACATTGCAGGGACTGCATCTGTTCCATCTCCGATCTGGGCGTTTCAAAGTATAGGAGCAACCGGAGCAGGTACATCGACTTTGTATCATCTGGCAAAACAAGAGGCAGATAAATAGATAGAAAAATAGCTGTAAAATGGGAGAATGATAGAATGTGGCAGAAAATTGAGGATAGATGGAAAGCAGCTGTGGATGTGTATCCGCTTTTAAAGGAAGAGATGGAAAGGTTACAGGCAGAGATGACGGATCAGGAATGCTTATGGATGAAAGCGATGTATGCAGCTTGTGGTGTAAATGACTGGGTTAGCATTTCACCACAGGATATGCTTCTTTATGTGAGGGCATCCAAACGTGCCTATGAGGAGATTACATATATAAAAGAGATTCCTGAAGATATTTTTTTGAAATATGTACTTGCAGTGCGTGTGAATAATGAATGGCTGGACGGGAGCAGAATGTGGCTGTATGAAAATCTTCGGGATCGTGTTTTGGGAAAAACAATGGAGAAGGCAGCGCTGGAGGTAAATTATTGGTGCTATGAAAAGGCAACCTATACTCCAACAGACGACAGGACCATTGCACCTTTTGGGATGTGCAAACGTGCAAAAGGAAGATGTGGAGAAGAATCAACTCTGTTAGTCAGTGCACTGAGAGCAGTGGGCATTCCGGCAAGACAGTGTTATGCGCCAAGATGGGCACATTGTGATGATAACCATGCCTGGGTAGAGGTGTGGATAGAGGGGAAATGGCATTATATGGGAGCTTGTGAGCCAGAGGAAGTTCTGGATAAGGGCTGGTTTACAGCAGCAGCATCGAAAGCTATGCTGGTTCGGGCTTGGGAACCTGATTTTGGTGCGACTTTACAGGGATTTTGTCCAATTCACTGTACAGGGCATTATGGGGATGTGAAAAAAGTTTTTGTCCAAGTGTGTGATCATGGAGTGCCGAAAAGCGGGGTGATGGTGAAGTTCCAATTGGTAAATTATGCGGAGCTTTATACACTTTATGAAGAAAAAACAGATGATAAGGGAATGGCTTGTTTTGAATCGGGATTAGGAGATCTGTATGTATGTGCAAAATTAAAGGGTCGTATGGTAGGTCATAAAATAGATCTGAGAAAAGAAGATACTTTGATCTTGGAACTGGCAGAGGCTCATGCTCTGGAGGAGGAAGAAGAATCTTTTGACCTGATCCCTCCAAAAGAAAGGGTAGACAGTCTAAAGGCAGATCCGCAGGCAATGGTGTTGCGACACAAGGAAAGAATGAAGATTTGTGAGTCAGTGCGAGAGCAATATGAAGCGGGATTTGCAAAAGAAGATTCAAAATGGCTTCAAAAAGCAAGAGGAAATCAAGAGGAATTAAGACGCTTTTTAAATCTTGACGAATTTACAGCAGAGCAAAAGGAAAGCATTCTGGAGACATTGAAGGAAAAAGATTTTGCAGACATGAACTGTGAATGTCTGACAGGCTATTTAAGAGCGTCCCTTCCCTATCAAAGCAAATATCCGTATGAGATCTGGCAGCAGGGAGTGTTGGCACCACGAATAGATTGTGAGATGATCTTAGATATCCGTGAGGGGATATGTGATATTTTAAAAGAGAAGAACTTTTCTTATACAGATGAAGTGGCAAAGTGGATGGAGGAAACTTTGTACTTTATAGATGAATATGGCATGACAGACCGTTTCCCTGATTTTGGAAGATGTCTGAAAGGAAAAGTTTGTCCAAAATCTAAAAAAGATATTTTGCTGGTGGAGATCTGTCGTGCGCTTGGTATTGCTGCACGTTTGAATCCTGCAACAAAGACAGCGGAAGAATGGAGTATTACAGAAAAAATCTGGAAACCTGTAAGAGAAGGAGAAGAAGAAAAAACAGGAACATTATGTCTTTTGTATGAGGCAGAAGAACCGATGCTTTATGCAGAACATATTTCCATTGCCCATTGGGATGAAAGTGAAGAAAGATATGTAACATTGGATTATCAGGGGATGCGCTTGATTGGAAAGGAAAAGTTGCTTTTAAAAGAGGGCGTGTATCGGATTTTGACTTCCCGTCGTCAGATTGATGGAAGTGTTAGTGTATGGATGAAGTCTGTTTATGTAGAGGCGAAAAAAGAGACAGAGTGTAAGATCTTACTAAGGGAAGATCAGACGGAAGAGAAAAAGAAATCACAACCACTTCCACATGTTTTTGCCTGTCCTATAGAGGAAGAAAATGGAACTTTGAGGGAAGTGGCAACTGGTGAAGAAAATGGAACAGGCAGTATTTTGATTTATGCCGAGCCAGGACAAGAGCCAACAGAGCATTTGTTTCAGGAACTTCTTGAGTGGAAAGAAGAATATAATCGTAAAGGATATTGGATCGATATTGTGTTGTATTCCAGAGAATCTTATAAAAATGAGACTCTGCAAAAAGTAAAGCGTGAACTTACATATAGTCGGATCTGGCTGGCAGAAGATGAAGAAGGACACAGAGAAATGGCAAAAACGATGGGGGTTGGAGATGAACGTCTTCCATTTGCTGTGGCAATTGGAGAAGATAAAAAAGGAAGATTTGCATTTGCGAATTACAATATAAGGACTGCACAGATTTTACTTCATTTGTTAAAATAGGTATGATTTTGGAAAGTAGTGTATATGTGTGTTAAAGTACCAATAGAAGATGTGGAGGAGAACAAATGAATCAGGAATATAAAGATTTGGTATTGGATCAGGAAAGAGCATTATACGGAATTCAGGATGCAAAGGTGTCCCGATGCAGATTTGAAGGACCAGCAGATGGAGAATCTGCACTCAAGGAGTGCAAAAATGTTCA
>CAJMNU010000023.1 GCA_905214855.1 uncultured bacterium
TCCGCATCAGTTTTCAGGTGGTATGAAACAGCGAGTTGTCATTACTATGGCACTGATCTGTAATCCGGATCTTTTGATCGCAGATGAGCCAACGACTGCTCTGGATGTAACCATTCAGGCACAGGTATTGGATATCATGATGCAGCTGCGTGAAAAATACAAAATGGCAATGATCCTGATCACACATGATCTGGGTGTTGTTGCTGAGACATGTGACAGAGTTGCGATCGTATATGCTGGTGAGATTGTAGAGATCGGAACGGTTGAGGAAGTATATTTACATCCAAAGCATCCATATACAAAGGGACTGTTTGATTCTATCCCTAAGATTGATGAAGATACTGAAAAATTGGTACCAATCGATGGAATGATGCCAAATATGGCAGAGCTTCCTACAGGATGTTATTTCCATCCACGCTGTCCATATTCTAAGGATATCTGTAAAAAAGAATCTCCACAGCTTTTAGGAAAAGAACATCAGTGTAAATGTCATTTTCCACTGAAGGAGGATAGAGTATGAGTAACGCATTGTTAGAGGTACAGAATCTCAAAAAATACTTTAATGTCGCAAATGGTGGCGTACTTCATGCGGTAGATGATATCACATTTAAGATTGAAGAGGGAAAGACACTTGGAATTGTAGGTGAATCTGGATGTGGTAAAAGTACACTGGGACGTGCCATCTTGAGACTGCATGAGCCGACAGCGGGTAAAGTTATCTATAAAGGAATGGATATAACTTCCTTTAGTAAAGAAGAAATGCGTAAAATGCGTCAGCATATGCAGATTATTTTCCAAGATCCGTATGCTTCTTTGAACCCACGTTTTACTATTTCCCAGATTATTGAAGAACCATTGGTGCTTCATAAGGTTTATAAGAGTGAGGCAGAGAGAAAGGCAAGAGTTGCAGAATTGATGGAACTGGTTGGTCTGAGTCCTAGAATGGCAAACCTGTATCCGCATGAATTCGATGGCGGTCGCCGTCAGCGTGTGGTTATTGCGAGAGCAATGTCTATTAATCCGAAGTTTGTAGTCTGTGATGAGCCGGTATCTGCATTGGATGTTTCCGTACAGGCACAGATCTTGAACCTTATGATGGAATTGCAGGAGAAGATGGGACTGACTTATATTTTTATCTCCCATGACCTTTCTGTTATCAAGCATATTTCAGATGATATTGGTGTTATGTATTTGGGACAGATGATCGAGAAGACAAGTAAAAAAGCGATTTTCTCCCGTCCTCTGCATCCATATACAGTTGCCTTGCTGTCTGCGATCCCTTCCACCAATGTGCGTGAGAAGAAAAAGAAGATCATCTTAAAGGGTGAGATCTCTTCTCCGATCAATCCAAAACCGGGATGTCGTTTTGCACCTAGATGTCCGTTTGCTACTGAGGCATGTTTTAAGAAGAATCCACAGCTTATAGAGGTGGAAAAAGATCATTTTGTAGCTTGTCACAGAAGCGCAGAGATGATGGAAGGAAAACTGCATTATTAATGCAAAAAAACTGCAATTTGCCCTGCCTTGTGGCAGGGTGAAAGCAGCATTACCTAAAAGGAATGCTGTAATATAATATCATATCGCAAAAGCGGTATATAAGGAGGATACTATGAAAAAGAGAGCATTAGCACTGACTTTGTGTGCGTCCATGCTGGCTGCATCCCTCGCTGGTTGCGGCGGTGTGAAGACCAGAGACGAAGTAAAGGGAACAACCCCAGCAGCTGCAGGCGGACAGGAAGCAAACCAGTCCCAAGGAGGCGCAGCAGCACCAGCACAGGCAATTGATCTTCAGTTACTGTTCTCATCATCTGATGAGCAGCTTGCAAACGTCCTGAGAGATCAGCTGACAAAAGCAGGTTTTAATGTAAAACTGAACATGCAGCCAGATTATTCCAGCTATAAGACACAGCTGGCAGCTAAAAACTATGATATGGATATTTCTGGATGGACAACCGTTACAGGTAACCCAGACTATGCAGTACGCTCCCTGTTTAAAACAGGTGGTGACTACAATGTAAGCCCGATCGCTGACCCGAAGATAGATGAACTGATCGAGAAAGCAGGAACAGAGACACCAGAGCAGTATGTAGAAACATACTCTGAGTTAGAGAAGTATATGATCGATGAGATGGCATATATTGTTCCTCTGACAAGCCTTATAAAGACACAGGCTGTTAATACAAAGAGACTGAAACAGGATACTGTAAGACTTTCCAAGTCCCGTTCTATGTGCTGGGAAGCAATTGAATTTGCTGACAGCAGTTTAGATCCTGCTACAGAGCCTTTGAGATTGTCTCAGACAAACTCTACATTGACATCCCTTGACCCGATCAAAGGAAATGATGGTTCTATCAATATGCTGAATACAAATATGTATGTAAGACTGGTAAACCTGACAGATGATGATAAAGTAGTTTCTGATGGTTCTTTATCTTATAACTATGCGATCGCAGATGGAAACAAGGATTATTACTTCCTGTTAAGAGATGATATCAACTTTGCAAGAGTACAGGATGGACATGCTGTTGACTCTGGTGTTCTGGTAGGTGGTGAGGATGTAATCTATTCCTTAGAGAGAGCAAAGAACAAAGATTCTGTACCGAACCATAAAACATATTCCCTTCACGAGAATATCGATACTGTTTCTTTAGTAACAGATCTGTCTGAGCTGGAGAATGCAAAAGTTTCAGGTTCTGATGAGACTGTAAAGGCAGCTTTGGAGAAAGATACTCCAGCAGCGATCGCTTCTTTAGCAGATACAAAAGATAAAGTAGATAATGCAGCAGGTGCTTATCAGGTTATCAAAGTAACAACTGTAAATCCATTCCCACAGGTATTGAATTATCTGGCACACCAGTCTGCAGGTATCGTAGACCAGACTGTAATTGAAGCAGTAAATACTTATGATATTAAGAATTTTGATATCAAGAAAGATATCTGCTATGGCGATCAGTCTACTGTAACAGAGGGTGCAACATATAACAACACTCTGTCTTGTAGTGGTCCGTACATTATGATCAAGAAAAACGACTATGAAGTAACATTTGAGGCAAATCCAGCTTACAGAGTAGGCAGTGAGTATGAGCCACACATCAAAAATGTTAATGTTAAGTTCTACAAAGACCTTGATAGCTCTCTGTCTGGTCTGAGAAGTGGTGAGATCGATGTACTTTACAGTATCCCAGAAAACAGCCATGATCTGGTTCGCAATGCTGAGGGTCTGGCTCTTCAGGAGATCAAATCCAACAGTGCATCTTATTGTACATTTAATCTGTCTGGAAGCAGCATTTACAGTGATCCAACATTAAGAAAAGCTGTTCTTGCCGCAATCAATCAGGAAGAACTTCTGGCTGTATTTAACGGTTCCAGAACTGCTATTTACTCTACTGTAAGCCCATTGGTAGATACTGGAAACAAGATGACATTTGTACCAGGAAAATCTCAGGAGCTTCAGGCTGAATACTTAAAGAGTAAGAGCGCTCAGTAGTAGATTGTTGATTAGGAGAAATGTAATATGTTAAGCAAGGAACTGCAAGACAATTATATTAGAATACTGGAGGAAGAGCTGATCCCGGCAATGGGATGTACCGAGCCGATCGCGCTTGCATATGCAGGCGCGAAAGCGCGGGAAGTTCTTGGAAAACTTCCAGAACGTGTTGTTGCAAAATGCAGTGGCAACATGATCAAAAATGTGCGTTGTGTAGTGATCCCTAACACAGGCGGTATGGTAGGTATTGAGTCTGGAGTTATGGCTGGTATCGTTGGCGGTGATGCATCAAAATGTATGGAAGTGCTTCTTTCCATGACACCAGAGACCATTGCACAAACAAGGAATATGATACAGGATGGCGTATGTACAGTTGAATTCCTTGATACTCCAATTCCGCTGCATATTATTCTGGAACTGTATGCAGGAGAGGAATCTTCTTCTATAGAGATCAAACATGCCCATACAAATATCACCAAATTGACAAAAAATGGAGAAATTTTGTTTGAGAAGGCAGAGGAAGACAGTTCTAAGTATAGTTATGCAGACCGTAGTATGCTCAATATCAAAGGGATCAAAGAGTTTGCAGATGAAGTAGACGTGGAACTGATCCGTGATCTTTTAGATAAGCAGATCCGCTGTAATATGGATATTGCTTATGAAGGAATGGCAAGAGATTATGGTCTGGGAATTGGACGTGTCATCAAGGAATCTTATCCTGAGAATGTGGTCACACGTATGAAATATTACACAGCAGCAGCATCCGAAGCGAGAATGGGTGGCTGTGATATGCCTGTTGTGATCAATTCCGGAAGTGGAAATCAGGGAATCACTTCTTCTGTGCCGGTTATCGTATATGCAAGAGAAAAAGATATTTGTCAGGAAAAATTATATCGTGCTTTGGCATTTTCTAATCTTTTGACAATTTATCAGAAGGAGTTTATCGGTAAATTGTCTGCTTTCTGTGGTGCGGTTTCTGCATCCTGTTCCAGTGGTGCTGCAGTGACCTATCTGGCAGGCGGAGATTTGAATGCGATCAAAGATACGATCGAGAATACTCTGGCAGATATTCCGGGAATCATCTGTGATGGTGCAAAGATTTCCTGTGCAGCAAAGATCGCGACCAGTTTGGATGCCGCTTTGATGGCACACCATTTGGCAATGCATGGAAAGGCATATGAAGGTTCTACCGGGATCTTGAAAGATGAGATCGGTCAGACGATCAGCAGTGTAGGATATATCGGAAGAGAAGGCATGAGACAGACAGATAAAGAGATCATCCGTATTATGCTGGATAAATAAGATATAGAATAGAGAGAAGAAAGTAAGAAATCCAGAAATGAAACTGGTCTTTCTTACTTTCTTTTTTTATAAGATTTCAACCAGATTGAGGTGAGAAAATTCACAAAAAATCAGATTGCATTGACAGAAGAGAATAGTTCGTATAGACTAGGAGATGTGTAGAAATTATACAAAAGGAGATGTAAAATCGTGAGCGGGGTAGTACAAAGAAGACAATGGGTGAATGCAATGTGTAAGATTGCAGAGCCGGTATTGGAAAATTTGGCAAAGGGTAAGTTGAAAGAGAATCTTCCATTGGATTTTCATAGTGAGAGGAAAAATTTTGCACCCTTGGAGGCATTTGGAAGAACTGCTCTTGGGATCGCGCCATGGCTGGAATTGGAGGATGTACGGGGAGAGGAGAAAGTTCTTCAGGAACATTTCAGAGAGTTGATGCTGCAATGTATGGATCGTGCAACCAATCCAGATTCCCCAGATTATATGGATTTTGGTGATACAGGAATGCAGTCATTGGTAGATGCAGCTTTTTTAAGTCATGCAATTGTCAGAGCACCGAAACATCTGGGAGAGGCAATGGATGGAATTCTTAAAAAACAAGTGGCAGCAGCTTTAAAGAAGACAAGAAGAGTAGCTCCTCATGCATGCAACTGGCTTTTGTTCAGTGGTATGGTAGAAACTGCATTGTATCTTCTTGGGGAAAATGATTGGGACAAGATGAGGATCGATTATGGATGTCGTATCTTTGAGGATTGGTATAAAGGAGACGGCGCATATGGAGATGGGGCAGCATTTCATTGGGATTATTATAACAGTTTTGTGATCCAGCCAATGTATGTGGATATCTGTCGTATTTTTGCTCCATTGTATCCAGAATATGCCGAGCGTTTTCCGAAGGTGGAGAAGCGTATGGCAAGGTATGCTTCTGTACTGGAAAGGATGATAGGACCAGATGGCACATATCCGATAGTGGGACGTTCTATTGCCTATCGTTTTGGTGCATTTCAGGCGCTTGCACAGACTGCGCTGATGCATAAGTTAGAGTCACATCTAAAACCAGCAGGCGTACGCTGTGCTTTAAGTGCAGTTATCAGTAAGGTAATGGAAAATACAGATATGTTTGATGAAAAGGGATGGTTAAGACCTGGGGTGTATGGTTATCAGCCGGAACTTGCAGAAGAATATATCAATATCGGAAGTCTGTATTTGTGCAGTGCTGTATTTCTGCCATTAGGTTTGGGAGAAGATGATCCATTCTGGACAGATGAGGATGCCTCTTGGAGCAATAAAATGGTTTGGGAGGGCGGTCATATCACGATCGATCATGCATTGGCAGATTGAGGGGATTTTATAGAGTGATAGACCAGACCCAAAAAATAAATGAATAACAGGGAAAAGGAAGGAAAAGCATATGTTAGAACTCACACAAAAAGATCAGGCTTGGGTAAAAGAAACAATGGAAAAGATTGTGGAAAAAATGTCTTGGGTAAGTGAAAAATCTCAGGATAAGATTCCATATACCACGATCAATGGAGTACATTCTGATGAGAGTGGAAAAGAGGCAGCGACAAGTCGTGGTGCAAGCTGGTGGACCAATGGTTTTTGGGGCGGTATGTTATGGCAGATGTACAAAGAAACCGGGGATGAAAAGTATGCCAACATCGCAAGAAAATCAGAGATTGTACTGGATTCCTGTATGGAAGAATATTATGAGCTGCATCATGATGTTGGATTTATGTGGCTGCCAACCGCAGTAGCAGATTATAGACTGACAGGAAATGAAGATGGAAGAAGAAGAGGGCTTCACGCAGCCAATCTTTTAGCTGGACGTTTTAATCCAGTTGGACGTTTTATCCGTGCATGGAACCACAAATGGGGCGGTCATGATACAACAGGTTGGGCTATCATTGATTGTCTGATGAACATCCCGCTGCTGTACTGGGCAACTGAGGAGACAAAAGATCCACGCTTTAAACAGATTGCAATGATGCATGCAGATACTGTGATGGAGAATTTTATCCGTCCGGATGGATCTTCCAACCATATCGTAGAGTTCGACCCAGAATTGGGCGGTGTGACAGCTACATATGGCGGTCAGGGATATGAAAACGGTTCTTCTTGGACAAGAGGACAGGGATGGGCATTATATGGATTTACATTAAGCTATATCCATACTGGAAAACAAGAATATTTAGATACAGCTAAGAGAGTAGCTCATTATTTTATTTCTAATATTCCTGAAAATGGTAAAATTCCGGTAGATTTCCGTTCTCCTAAAGAACCATTCTGGGAAGATGCGACAGCGGCAGCAATTGCAGCCTGTGGTTTGATCGAGATTGCGAAACATGTTGCTGAACATGAAAAAGACATGTATTTGAATGCAGCACTGAAACTGCTTCATCAGCTGACAGAAAATGATTGTGACTGGACAAAGGAAAATGATAATATCATTAAAAATTGTTCTGCTTCTTATCATGATACACAGCATGAATTTTCTATTATTTATGGTGACTATTATTGCATTGAGGCGATGATGAAGTTAGAGGGAAGCGATTTCCTGATCTGGTAAGGAATAAAAAAAGAATCATTCTTCCAAAATAGAGATAGAGCAAGTAAACAGCATATAGATATGGAGGAAGAATGAAACGTTTAGCAATAAAAGAGGTATGTGCAAGAGAAATTTTAGATTCTAGGGGAAACCCTACCATAGAAGCGGAGGTAACACTGGAGTGCGGTGCAAAAGGACGTGCAGCTGCGCCCAGTGGAGCCTCCACTGGTATGTATGAGGCTTTGGAACTGAGAGATCGGGAAAACAAACGATATGGCGGAAAAGGTGTCTTACATGCGGTTAACTTTGTCAATAAGGAGATCAGCAGAGTATTGAACGGCATGGATTGTCATAGATTGTATGAGATCGATCATGCGATGATCGATCTGGATGGTACAGCCGGAAAAAAGAGGCTTGGTGCGAATGCGATTTTGGCTGTATCTATTGCATGTGCAAGAGCAGCAGCAACAGCGTATGAGATGCCTCTTTGGCAGTTTTTAGGAGGAATACAGGGAGTCAGGATGCCAGTTCCTATGATGAATATTTTAAACGGGGGTGCTCATGCCGCAAATACTGTGGATGTACAGGAATTTATGATCATGCCTGTAGGAGCAGCGAATTTTAAGGAAGGGCTTCAATGGGGAACAGAGATTTTTCATGCACTGGCAGAAATATTAAAAAAACATGGATTTTCCACTTCTGTTGGGGACGAAGGTGGATTTGCACCTGATGTAAAAACGGATGAGGAAGCAATCTGTCTGATCTTGCAGGCAATTGAAAAGGCAGGGTATCAGTCAGAAAAAGACGTTGTTTTGGCTTTGGATGCGGCATCCAGTGAGTGGAAATCTGAGATGCCCGGTATGTATCGTCTGCCAAAAGCAGGAACCGTATTTTCTTCAGACGATCTGATCGAACATTGGGAGTCTCTTTGTGTGAAATATCCGATTCGTTCCATTGAGGATGCGTTGGATGAAGAGGACTGGGAAGGCTGGAAAAAGATCACCCGAAAATTAGGGAACAAGGTGCAGCTTGTGGGTGATGATCTTTTTGTAACCAATACAACCCGTCTTTCCAAGGGCATCCAAGAAGGCTGTGCCAATGCGATTTTAATCAAACCCAATCAAATTGGGACATTGTCTGAGACAATGGATGCAATACGGATGGCGCAGAGAGCAGGATATGCACCCATCATATCCCATCGATCAGGAGAAACAGAGGATACCACGATTGCCGACCTTGCAGTTGCTATGAATGCGGGACAGATTAAAACCGGAGCACCGAGCAGAAGTGAAAGAGTGGCAAAGTACAATCAACTTCTCCGCATAGAAGAATCTCTTGGGGAGGTTTCCTGTTATTCTGATTGATGTTGAGGTTTTTCTATATTTTCAGGAATGACATCTGTTGAGGGAGTAAGCGAGAGAAACTGTTGCCATACTTGATTGAGATAATCCAGATATCGGGCTTTTCGGATGTCTTCGGCTGCCTTTAGAGGAAGTGTCCCCAGAGTTTTGCCATCCAAACTGTAAGTGATAGAGCCAATGAGGTCATTTTGAGCAATAGGGGCATTCAGAGAATCAGAAAATGTGATCGTTTTTTGAATCTTGGAGAAGTCTTCACCATGAGTAAACAGATAAGAGAAGGTATCTTCTGTTTTTGCAATGACGGTATCTTTGATCCCGCCTGTCAGGGGAACTTCACCGATTGGATTTTGAGGTGCATCTGTATAGAGACGGCAATTGGCAAAACCATAGTTGAGAAGGGATACAGCATCAGAAAAACGTGCTTTATAGTCAGGGGCTGCCATGATCGCAGCGATCAAATGGACACCATCTTTTCGGGCGGTAGCACTCAGACAGTACTTTGCAAGAGAGGTAGAGCCGGTTTTTAGACCAGTGACTTCAAAATTGGTAGCCATTTTGAGGAGTTTGTTGGTGTTTGACAGACCAAATTCTTTCCTTCCCTGATTCGTGACATGAGTTATATTTTCCATCCAAATGGTAGAATAATTGTGAATCTGCGGATATTTTGTGATTAGCTCCCGTGACATTAGAGCAATATCTCGTGCTGTCGTCTGATGGGTTGCAGAATCAGTCAGTCCGCAGCAATCTTCAAAATGGGTGTTTTTCATTCCAAGACCAGCAGCACGTTCATTCATCATCTGGACAAATGCCTCCTCGCTCCCGGCGATGTATTCAGCCATAGCGACGGAGGCATCATTTCCAGAAGCGATCACAATGCATTTGATCAGAGTTTCAACGCTCTGTACTTCACCTTCTTCCAAGAAAACTTGAGAACCTCCCATAGATTTGGCATGGCTGCTGGTTGTGACTTCATCTGAGAGTTTCATCTGCCCTGATTCCAAAGCATCAAAAATTAGGATCAATGTCATGATCTTGGTAATACTGGCAGGGCTGCGAACCGTATCTGCATCTTTTTCATAGATCACCTGACCAGTTGAGGCTTCCATTAAACAGACGGAAGGTGCTTGAACAGAAGGCTTGGGAGATTCTTGTGAGATAGTTGGATAGGAATCTTCCAAAGTGGCAGATACTGTGACAGTTGCATTTGGAATGGCAGAAACAGGGAGTTGTGATGTGTCAGGAGCGAAGGCATGACTTTTGAGTGTAGAGATCTCTAAAAGAGTATTTTCAAAAGGAAAGAAGAATCCATGTATACTGAGGGAGAACGTCAGTAAGAAAGATAGGAGTCGTTTCATAAAAAAATCCTTTAAACGATGATATTAGTAGGAGTATATGATAAAAGAAGGGCATTCATGAGTAAAATAGAGGATGTTATATGTAGTTGTGGGCTTGCTCATATAATCTGTTCTATTATATTCAAGCCCCTGACATTGTCAGGAGTTGGTTGATTATAAAAAAGGGTGGATAGTTGTTCATTTGTAATAAAAAAGAGAGGAAGGATACATAGGATGATGTCTGAGAAGGTTAGTGAAAAGTGTAATGGGATTCGGATCAGAAGGATGAATGAGTCTGATCCTGCTATATTTTGCAGAGAGGAGAGAAAACAGGGGGGGGATGCGTCAGAGGAGAAGTTCTGGAGACGCATCAAACATCAGGAAGCTGGAGAAGCGGTTGCATTAGTGGCAGAATTTGAGGGAGAACCAGCAGGATACATCAATGTCTATTGGAATCCAAAAACAGGTGCTTTTGCAGGTCAGGGAATTCCAGAATTAGTCGATTTTGCAGTTTTGGAGAAATTTAGAAGACATGGGATTGGAGCTATGTTGATGGATGCAGCAGAAAACATTGCAGCAGAGAAAAGCGATAGAGTATGGCTGGGCGTAGGGCTTCACAGTGGTTATGGAAGCGCACAGCGCATGTACATAAAAAGGGGATACATACCAGATGGTTCTGGGGTCTGGTTTAGGGATCAGGTATGTGAGCCATACACAGACTGCTGCAATGATGATGATCTTGTATTCTATTTGATTAAGGAATTATCACATTCATGACTTCTCAGCGAAGTGGATGTGAAAAATATTTTTCTTTGATAGGCTGAACGGGCATGTCAACACCAGTCCAGAGGCGAAAGGCTTCAGCACCTTGATATAAAAGCATATAAAGACCATTGAAGGTAGGACAGCCTGCGCTTTCTGCAATCTGCATCAATCGAGTTTTAAAGGGATGATAGATGATATCTGATACAACCAGTTCGGGATGGAACATGGATGGATCTGTGATCAGGCTGTCTGTCTCATTTGGTGTCATGCCTACACTGGTAGCATTCGTCAGGATAGCACTGTCAGAAAGTTCTCTTTTTAAAAGAGAATCATCATAGTGGAAAAGACGTACCCGACAAGCTGTTTGTTCATTTAGATCGGAAATGATTTTTTTTGTACGCTCTAAAAAACGACTTTCCGGGCGGCAGAATACGGAAATCTCAGAAAGACCGTCAAGAGCAGCCTGAACCATGATGGAGGTGGCTGCTCCTCCTGCTCCAAGAAGTGTCATTTTCTTTCCGATAATATCAAAACCGGCATCTTTGACCGACATCATGTATCCAGTACCATCGGTAGTATGTCCGGTCAGGATACCATTGTCATCTACTACTGTGTTGACAGCTCCAATGATCCGAGCGGCAGGTGAGAGATGATCACATAGATTGCACATAAGATTTTTGTTTGGCATAGTCAGATTATATCCGCGTGCATGGAGAGTCTTTAAGGCTTCCACAGCGGCAGGAAGCGTGTTCGTGTCAATGTCAAATGCAAGATAAGCATAATCAAGATTTAAGATACGAAAGGCTTCATTGTGCATTTGTGGGGAAATGCTGTGTTGGATAGGGCTGCCCAAAACGGCAGTCAAACGGGTAGTTCCTGTAATTGTTGATGTCATATGTGCCCTCTTTTCTGTTGTAAGATAGTATCGTGTGTGGATATACCTTGGTATCTATTGTGTATGACATATTTTAGGTGATTTATGAAAAGGTATATCCCAAAAGAATTCCCTTGATGGGGAATATATTCTGTTTAGTGTAGCATATATAGACAGAAAATACAATTGTGGGGCTGATTAAAGGTTGTACTCCTATAGTCAGTGTGCTAAAATAAGAGCAGTTTTTTATCAGAATGTGCCATAATGCTTCTTGTTTTAGCAATGGAGATATAAGGCAGTTAAGTGACTAGAAGGATGTGATCATGTGAAAAAAAACAGGGAGAAAAAACATATTTTTTTAATTGGTTTCATGGGTGTTGGAAAAAGTACTATAGCTAAGACATTACATGAAATGACACAGAGGACAGTGATTGAGATGGATTCCAGAATCGAGATGGAGGAAGGAAGGACAATTGCTGATATTTTTGCTCAGTCTGGAGAAGAATATTTCCGAAATATAGAAACAGATCTTTTGTATACTATTCTGGGAGAACCAGCAGCAGTGGTATCCTGCGGAGGTGGCGTGCCAGTAAGGGAAGAAAACAGAAAATGGATGCGTCAAGGGGGATATACTATACTCCTAACAGCAGAGCCAGAAACGATTTTTGAGAGAGTGAGATATAGCAAAGAACGTCCGATCTTAAATCAAAATATGTCAGTGGAGTTTATCCGTGAATTGATGGAGCGTCGCAGAGCTTTGTATGAGGATGCTGCTGATCTGGTCATCTGGACAGATGGAAAAGACAGTGAGACGATCGCAAAAGAGATACTGGAGCGCATCTGTATAATAGAAGAGACAACAGAAAGAGAGGAGACTGAAATATGATAGCAGAGCAGTATAAAAATATGCTTCAAGCAAAATCGGTGATCCGTGAGCTGTTTCAATATGCAACAGATCGAGGAAAAGAGATCGGATATGAGAATGTGTTTGATTACAGTTTGGGAAATCCTTCTGTTCCAGTTCCGCAGAAATTTACGGATGTGATGATAGAACTTTTAAAGACAGAAGAACCAGTAGCTTTACATGGTTATAGCCCGACTCTTGGCATTCCGCAAGTGCGGGAGAAAATTGCAAAATCACTGGAAAAGAGATTTGGTATTCCCTATACAATGGATGATATTTTTATGACTTCTGGTGCGGCTGGTGCAATTGCACATGCATTGCGTGCAGTGAGTGTGCCAGGTGATGAGATCCTTACTTTTGCACCTTTTTTTCCGGAGTATGGTCCATATGTTAATCTGACTGGTGCAATATTAAAGGTAGTGCCAGCACATGTAGAAGATTTTCAGATCAATTTTGAGGCTTTTGAGCAGATGATAACCGAAAAAACGGCAGCAGTCTTGATCAACACACCAAATAACCCCAGTGGTATCGTCTACTCTGAGGAGACGATACAGCAGCTGGTTCAGATTTTAAGGAAAAAATCTGTGGAGTATGGTCATGATATTTATCTGATTTCAGATGAGCCATATCGTGAAATTGTTTTTCAGGGCGTGGATGCTCCTTGTGTATCCTGTTATTATGAGAATTCGATCATGTGCTATTCTTTCTCAAAATCTTTGTCGATCCCAGGAGAGAGAATTGGGTATGTTGCAGTAAATCCGGCATGTAAAGATGCTGAGACAATTATTACTATGTGTGGTCAGATTTCACGGGGTATTGGTCATAATTGTCCATCCTCTATCATTCAGCTTGCAGTAGCAGAGGTGTTAGATGAGACGGCAGATCTGTCTGTCTATGAGACAAATATGAACCTGCTTTATAATGAACTGATAGCTCTTGGCTTTACCTGTGTAAAACCAGATGGAACATTTTATATCTTTCCCAAAGCCTTGGAAGAGGATGCAAAAGTATTCTCAGAGAAGGCAAAGAAATATGATCTGATGCTGGTTCCGGGAGATAGTTTCGGATGTCCGGGATATTTTCGGATGTCCTATTGTATTGATACAGATAAAGTAAAGCGTTCTCTGGCTGCTCTTAGAAAATTTGTGGAGACAGAGTATCCAAATCGGTAAATCATAGCATAATGTAAGTGTTATAAAATCATGGCGAAAACCTACAGGCTTGCCCGTGGGAGTAGTCAGAAATAATAGAAATAGAATATGCAAAGCAGATAACCCTAGGATAGAATATTTTGATATTCTTTTCTAGGGTTATCTGTTTAAAAATGTGTCTTTTTGTCTTACATTTATATTTTTTTGTACATCCAGATGTGAGGACAGTCTTCTTCAAAAAATTCGTTTCCCATAACAGAAAAACCTGATTTTTCATAAAATCCTTTCGCTCTTACTTGTGCAGCTAAACGGATTTCAGAGGCATTATTTTCTTTGATTTGCCGTTCTGCTTCCTGCAACATCATTTCTCCATAGTTTTTTTTACGGAATTCTTTTAAAACAGCAATTCGACCAATAAAATATATAGGATTTTCTTTATCTGGAAAATATCGGCAGGTTGCCATTGACTGATCTTTGTCATTGTAAAAGACAATATGTTTTGCAATGGCGTCTGTATCATCAAATTCTTCTGTAAATCCTTGTTCTTTCATAAATACCAGTTCACGGATCAACTTTGCATCCTCAGGCAATGTACAATACGTTTTAAAATAACACATATAGAAACCTCCTCAAAAAGAAAAACATTCTAAAGATGACCTTATAGCACATTATGTGCCGTACCTACGGTTACCTTTGGAATGTCTTAAAGCACACTCTATCCGGTGATAGCGTGCCAACAAGTATTTTTATTTATTATACTGGAGAGTAAAGGAGAAGTCAAATTGTTGTTTGAAATGGAGTGTAATATATTGACCATGCACATTTTCTTCTTTTTTTCATAAAATAAAATTGGAATGAAAAAGAAAGGATAAAAAGGTGTATGAAACAAAAAAATTGGAGAAAAGGGGAACATATTAAATATATACGATGCTTGTTAGCGATCTTTGCTCTCTTATCTCTTTCTCTTTTAACAGGATGCCAGAAACATACCTCAAAGACAGATTCTGCATTAACTTCTATCACCTTAAATGAGGTGGCTCACTCTATTTTTTATGCCCCTCAATATGCTGCATTGGAATTGGGGTATTTTGAAGAAGAGGGTCTTGATGTTACACTTGTCACAGGTTTTGGTGCTGACAAAACTATGACTGCACTTATCTCAGGGGAGGCTGATATTGGTTTCATGGGATCAGAAGCGAGCATCTATACTTATTTGAATGGAGCTACAGATTATGCGGTCAATTTTGCCCAACTTACACAGCGTGCCGGAAACTTCCTTGTAGCAAGAGAACCTGATCCAGATTTTTCATGGAATAAATTAATCGGTAAAAAAGTTCTTGGAGGGCGGGAAGGTGGAATGCCGGAAATGGTTTTTGAATATATCTTAAATGCCAATGGTATCACCCCTCAATCTGACCTTACTATTGATCAAAGCATTGATTTTGGATTAACAGCGGCTGCCTTTACCAATAGTGACGCTGACTATACTGTAGAATTCGAACCTCATGCTACTGCATTAGAACGGGAAGGCAATGGATATGTTGTTGCTTCCCTTGGTGTAGACTCTGGATATGTACCATACACAGCATATTCTGCGAAAAAAAGTTATATCGAAGAACATCCAAACATTATCCAATCATTCACCAATGCCATACAAAAAGGTCTGGAATATGTCAACACGCACTCTGCTGAGGAGATTGCCAAGAGCATTCAGCCACAGTTTAAAGAAACAGATTTAGATATGATCACTGCGATCATTGAGCGTTATCAAAAACAAGATACTTGGAAAACAGATACTGTTTTTGAAGAAAGCAGTTTCCTTCTTCTGCAAAATATTTTGGAAGAAGCCGGAGAATTATCAGATCGTGTGCCTTATGATACACTTGTTACTGTTGCTTTTTCCGAAAAAGCAAAAATCCAATGATAACTTCAAGGAATCAAAATGGTTGATTTTAACTGCCATACAAAAAGATTGGACAGAAGGGAAATTCCCCTCTATCCAATCTCTTTTCCTTTTTCAATTTTTTGTGGATATCTTCTATCACATAGGAAAAATCGCCCATTTTTTCTTCCTGTTCTTCCATGATTTTCAGATACTGGTCTGCTCGTTCTATCTGTCCGTCTTGTCTGCATGCAATTTCATAAGAAGCTGCCTCAAAATACCGTGCCACTGCATAGCATTCTTCCATTGTTTTTGTCGGTTTTACTCCAAATGATTCATTCGTATACATTTTCTCTAACATCCGGTCATATTGCCCATATTCCACATCATAAAGAAAGGTACTTTCTTTGTATGTATATCCACGCACTTCTCGCCATAGCAAACGGACTAATACTACAGTTTGTAATAAAACGGCAACGATCAAGACAAGAATCACCCCGTTTAAAATCGTGGCAAAAAGTTCTCTTTTTTCTTTTGTCTGCTTTATCTGCTCTTGTTTTCCTTTCGTTTTATCTTGCTTATTCTGCATGTTGTCTTTCACGCTCTAATCCCTCCTCCAAAATCAACTGTCTTCTGGCATTTGAAAGTTCTGGAAATTGTTTCAGATCCTCTTCGCTGATATTCCAATATGTTTTTAGCAGAAGATGGATATTTTCTATCACAATTTCCATGGCAGACACATGTTGATCTTTCCAGTGTTCTGGCTCCCATTCTCTGTCATCTTCATAAAGAGTGCGATACACATACCCTAACTGTTCACTCACATTTTCTGCTAAATATTCCCGATTATTGTATTCTCCCTTGTCTTCTGTCCAGATCCCTCGCATAATATTCATATATAAATATCCATAATTATTTGCCACATACTGAAATTTTCTATATTCATCAAATTCCGAGATCTTATAGAGACTATTTGCCTCATAAAAATGTGCAAATTCCCAGAATTTACGTTCT
>CAJMNU010000024.1 GCA_905214855.1 uncultured bacterium
GGAAAAGGCGTTCATATCGTAACTGTCAATGATTATCTGGCAAAGCGTGATGCTGAGTGGATGGGAAGAATCCATGAGTTCCTTGGTCTTACAGTAGGTGTTGTTTTGAATTCAATGACATCAGAAGAGAGAAAGAAAGCCTATGCATGTGACATCACGTATGTCACCAACAATGAGTTGGGATTTGATTATCTGCGTGATAATATGGCAATTTATAAAGAGCAGCAGGTATTGAGAGGTCTTGAATATGCAATCATTGATGAGGTGGACTCTGTTTTGATCGATGAAGCAAGAACTCCGCTTATCATTTCTGGTCAGAGTGGCAAATCAACAAAATTATATGAAGTATGTGATGTTTTAGCTCACCAGTTGGTTCGAGGCAAGGAATCTGCAGAATTTTCCAAGATGGCAGCGATCATGGGAGAAGAAATTGAAGAAGAGGGCGACTTTGTAGTAGATGAGAAAGATAAAGTAGTCAATCTGACAGCAGAAGGTGTGCGTAAAGTAGAGGAATTCTTCCATATTGAAAACCTGGCTGATCCGCAGAATCTGGAGATCCAGCACAATATTATTTTAGCTCTTCGTGCAAATAATCTGATGTTCCGTGATAAAGATTATGTTGTAAAAGATGACGAAGTCATGATCGTAGATGAATTTACAGGACGTATTATGCCGGGAAGACGTTACTCTGACGGTCTGCATCAGGCAATCGAAGCAAAAGAACATGTACAGGTTAAGAGAGAGAGTAAAACACTTGCGACAATCACGTTCCAGAACTTCTTTAATAAATACCATAAGAAAGCTGGTATGACAGGTACAGCTTTGACAGAGGAAAAAGAATTCCGTAACATTTATGGAATGGATGTTATTGAAATTCCGACAAACCGTCCGGTTATCCGTAAAGATTTAGATGATGCGGTATACAAAACAAAGAAGGAAAAATTTGAGGCTGTAGTAAAATCAGTAAAAGAGGCTTATGAAAAAGGACAGCCTGTTCTGGTTGGTACAATTACGATCGAGACATCTGAGATGCTCAGCAAAATGCTCAAGAAAGAGGGAATCCCACACAAAGTACTGAATGCGAAGTTCCATGAGCTGGAGGCTGAGATTGTTGCAGATGCTGGTGTTCATGGTGCTGTTACAATAGCAACCAACATGGCAGGACGTGGTACAGATATTAAACTGGATGATGAGGCAAAAGAGTTAGGCGGTTTAAAGATCATTGGTACAGAACGTCATGAATCCAGACGTATTGACAATCAGTTGAGAGGACGTTCCGGTCGTCAGGGAGATCCGGGTGAGTCTCGTTTCTATATTTCTTTGGAAGATGACCTGATGCGTTTGTTCGGATCTGAGCGTTTGATGAGCATGTTCAATGCTCTAGGAGTACCAGAAGGAGAGCAGATTGAACACAAGATGCTTTCCAGTGCTATTGAGAAAGCACAGAAGAAGATTGAAAACAACAACTACGGTATCCGTGAGAACCTGCTCAAATATGATGAAGTTATGAATGAGCAGAGAGAGATCATTTATGCAGAGAGAAATAAAGTCTTAAATGGCGATAACATGAGAGAGTTTATATTGAAGATGGTGACTGATATCGTGGAAAATGCAGTGGATCTTGCAATCCGTGATGATCAGGCAACAGAAGAATGGGATCTGAAAGAACTGAATGGTCTTCTCCTTCCTGTTGTTCCTCTGCGTCCAGTAATGCTGGAAGAAGATAAAAAGAATATTTCCAAAGATGAATTAAAGCATATGCTCAAGGAAGAAGCGATCAAACTGTATGAGGCAAAAGAAGCAGAATTTCCGGAAACAGAGCAGATGCGAGAAATTGAGCGTATTGTACTCCTCAAGGCAATTGATAATAAGTGGATGACACATATTGATGATATGGATCATCTGCGTGATGGTATTGGATTGCAGGCATATGGACAGAGAGATCCGTTGATAGAGTATAAGATGAGCGGATATGAGATGTTTGATGAAATGACAGCAGGAATCCGTGAAGATACTGTCAGAATCTTATTCCATATCCGTGTGGAACAAAAGATCGAAAGAGAACCTGCTGCAAAAGTGACAGGAACAAATAAGGACGATACTTCCGTACGAGCTCCAAAAAAGAGAGAAGAAAAGAAGATCTACCCAAATGATCCATGCCCATGTGGTTCTGGGAAGAAATATAAACAATGTTGTGGTCGTAAGATTGTGTAAAATCTGGATACAGACAGGAAGCATCGAAATAGGAAGCCGCCTTTCTGGCTTAGAAAAGAAGCAAAAAGAGTGCAGGAGAGATTATGGTAGAGTTAGATCAATTTAAATATACATTGTCCACATATAAGAAACCTTTGGATGAAGTGCGGGATTCTTTGGATCTGGACGCAAAGCTGCGCAAGATTGACGAGCTGGACAAAAATATGGAAGAACCCAGTTTTTGGAATGATGCAGAGAAGTCAACCCGGATTGTAAAAGAAGCCAAAAATTTAAAGGACACAGTAAATGAGTACAAAAAACTGGAGACGCAGTATGAAGAGATTGGCTTGATGATCGAAATGGGATATGAGGAGAATGATCCGGAACTGATCCCTGAGATTGAAGAAATGCTGCGTGAGTTTACAGAAGAGCTGGATGCAATGCGCATCCGTACTCTTCTTACAGGTGAGTATGATACATGCAATGCAATTTTACGCTTGAATGCCGGAGCAGGTGGAACAGAATCTTGTGACTGGTGTGGCATGCTGTACCGTATGTATTGCAGATGGGCAGATAGTAAAGGATATACAACGGAAGTTCTGGATTATCTGGATGGTGAAGAAGCAGGCATTAAGTCTGTGACGATCCAGATCAATGGAGAAAATGCGTTTGGATATCTGAAATCTGAGAGAGGTGTACACCGTTTGGTCCGCATTTCTCCGTTTAATGCAGCAGGAAAACGCCAGACCTCCTTTGTGTCCTGCGATGTTATGCCGGATATCGAAGAGGACTTGGATGTAGATATCAATCCAGATGATCTTCGTATTGATACGTATCGCTCCAGTGGTGCGGGTGGTCAGCATATTAATAAGACCTCTTCTGCGATTCGTATTACACACCTTCCAACTGGTATTGTTGTACAGTGCCAGAATGAACGTTCTCAGTTCCAAAACAAGGACAAGGCAATGCAGATGTTGAAAGCAAAATTGTACATGCTGAAACAGCAGGAAAATGCAGAAAAACTTTCTGATATCCGAGGTGATGTCAAGGAAATTGGTTGGGGAAATCAGATACGTTCTTATGTGTTGCAGCCATACACATTGATCAAAGATCATAGAACTGGTTTTGAAAGCGGTAATGTGGGAAGTGTTCTGGATGGTAATCTGGATGGTTTTATCAGTGCTTATTTAAAATGGCAGAGTCTGGGTGGAAAACCACAGCAGGATGATGCTCAGATGGATGACGTGTAGAATATAGAAAAAAGAAAACAGAAAACAGGTGTGCCTGATGGGGAAAATATCCCTTTCAGACACACCTGTCTTTGTTATCTATCAGATATGTTTGTCAGGAGAAAGCAGGTGAACTGCTTGGCAGATCAAATCTACGCAATTGTCAATGCCTAATAATCCGGTATCTAACATGAGGTGATAATTTTCCTTTGCACCCCATCGGTTGACTGTGTAGGTTTCATAGTAAATCCGTCTCATTTTATCAATCTGAGCAAGAATTTCTTTGATGTATTCTGCCGGACGCTGATATTCTTGGATAGCCCGTCTTTGACGGATAACAGGGTCGGCATAGAGAAAGATTTTTAATAGGTTGGGATAGTCTTTGAGAATATAATCTGCACAGCGTCCTACAATAACACAAGAACCCTTGGATACAAGATCTTCGATGACTTTGCGTTGAGCTAAAAAGAGCTGTTCCGTGACAGGGAGTTCGCTCATTTTGGGCTTTTGTGGATAGGAAATGCCATAGATTGCACCCAGAGCAAAATTGTATAATACACTGTTGCTTAAACGCTCTTCCCGTCCCTCCACGAATTCAGGAGTAAATCCAGATTCTTTTGCAGTCTGTTCGATGATTTCTCTGTCATAGAAAGGAATCTGTAATTGTTCGGCTACTTTGCGCCCGATCTGATGTCCACCGCTTCCATATTCACGGCTGATGGTAATAATAGTAGGATTCATAAAAAACCTCCCTTCAGAAGAAAATGACAAGCAAACTTCTACTTATAGTATACCGAATAATCTGTCATAATGCAATCATGGATACTAGAGATAAGAACTCAAAAAAGGTCATACAAACTCATTGTGCCTGCACAAAAGTTTATATGACCCTTTGAATTTGATAGCATAAGATATAGGATTAGATTGGTAAAAGTTGTACAAGATATACAACAAGTGAAGCTCCTACTGCTACTGTTAGAAGACTCTTTCCCAGATAGGCGAGAAAAATAGCTGCCATGCATCCGGCACCTGCGGATATTGGTGGCTGTGTACAGGTGAAAATTGCCGGAAAGGTCATAGCAGATAATACAGCATAAGGAACATATGCTAAAAATGACTGTACAAAACGATTCTTGATTCTTTTCCTAAAAATTGCCATAGGAAGGACACGGATTATATATGTTACAAGAGCCATAACGGCAATACTGATAAGGATTTTAGATGTTGTCATGCGTTTTTCTCCATTTTATTCATCTTTCATTTGCGATAAGTCAGTTTGATGGTTCGGCTTCTATTCCTGATATCTTCTGTTCATCCGGCAGTGGGAAGAAAAAAGCTGCTGCTGCGCTGACCAGTATTGTGATCAGAATGATTCCCCATCCTCCTGACAGTTTTTGGAAGAATGGAACATAAGTAAACATACAGCTAAGGATAATAGAACATATAACAGTAAAAAGAACGGAACGTTCTTTGCGTGCTGGAGGGATGATGATAGCGATAAACATGCCGTATAATGCAATTCCAAGAGCTGAGGAAAGGGAAGCTGGCATGAGAGAGGTAGCAGCACCACCACAGAATGTCCCAAGTGTCCAGCCGGCAACAGGAGTGAGGATCAAACCTGCCATATAAGAAGCTGTCAGATTTTTGGGATACTGCATAGATACAGCAAAGATTTCATCTGTAATTCCAAAGGAGATCAGAAGTCTCTGTCCAAATGAGACAGAATGATCCATTTTTTGAGACATGGAGAGAGACATTAAAAAATAGCGTATATTAATGATTAGTGTAGTGATAGCAAGCTCTATATAACTTGCGTCTGCTAAAATAAGATTGATTCCGGCAAATTGTCCGGCACTTGTTACATTGGTCAGGGAAGTCAGCACAGAAGCCCATAAAGGAAGCCCTGAAAGCACACAGGTCATGCCAAAAGCAAAGGATACAGAAAAATATCCCAGACAGATGGGAAGACCATTTTGGATTCCCTGAGAAAAAGCACGTTGGTTCATGGTTCTCCTCCATTCAAAAATAATATCTTTGGTAATGGTAGCACTATTGAATGATGGATGCAAGAAGAAGGAACGAAAAAAAGGTTGCATTTTCATAAAAATTATGCTAATATCTTCCACATGAAAACATATGTATCCGTATAACGAACATGGAGAGATGAAAATGGAATCAAAAAGTAAGTATTTTGTAGTAAAACAGAAAGCTCTGCCAGAAGTTTTGCTGAAGGTTGTGGAGGCGAAGAAACTCTTGGAATCAGAGAGAGCGATCACTGTTCAGGAAGCAACAGAAAAAGTAGGAATCAGTCGGAGTTCTTTTTATAAATATAAAGATGATATTTTCCCTTTTTATGATAATGCAAAGGGAAGAACGATCACAATTGTGACACAGATGGATGATGAACAGGGATTGCTTGCAGATGTTCTCCATGTGATAGCAAAGTACAAAGCAAATATTTTGACAATTCATCAAAGTATTCCAGTGAACGGAGTGGCAACATTGACTACGAGTGTAGAGGTGAGAGCCAATACAAGAAATGTGTCAGAGATGATTGAGGAGATAGAAAAACAGGAAGGAATTCATTATGTAAAAATATTGGCGCGTGAATGATAGGGCCGGAAATGGAGAATAGAGATTATGAAAAATGTTGCAGTGATGGGATATGGTACAGTTGGCTCAGGGGTGGTAGAAATCCTTCTTGAGAACAAAAAGAGAATCGCACAGAAAATCGGAGAAGAAATTGAAGTCAAGTATGTACTGGATTTGAGAGAATTTCCGGGAAGCCCGATCGAGGATAAGATAGTACATGATTTTAACCAGATTGTTACAGATCCAAGTATAGATATCGTTGTGGAGACAATGGGAGGATTAAATCCATCTTATCCGTTTGTAAAAGCAGCTTTGGAAGCGGGAAAACATGTGGCAACTTCGAATAAAGCCTTGGTGGCAGCTCATGGAACAGAACTTTTAGAGATTGCAAAAGCTCATAAGGTCAACTTTTTCTTTGAAGCCAGTGTGGGAGGCGGTATTCCGATCGTACGTCCATTGTATCAGTCTTTGGCAGGAGAGCAGATTGAGGAGATTACAGGTATTTTAAATGGGACCACAAATTATATTTTGACAAAGATGGGAGCAGATGGGGAGTCTTTTGAATCTGCTTTGGCTGAGGCACAGAGACTGGGATATGCGGAACGTAATCCAGAAGCAGATGTGGAAGGACATGATACTTGCCGTAAGATCGCAATTTTAACAGCAGTGGCGACGGGATGTGAAGTGAATTATGAAGAGATCCATACAGAGGGGATTACGACGATCACAGATGTTGATTTCCAATATGCAAAAAAAATGGGCACTTCCATTAAATTGTTTGGCTCCAGCCGTGTGAAAGAGGATAAGGTCTTTGCGTGGGTTGCACCAGTCATGATACCAGTATCCCATCCGCTGTATGCTGTCAATGATGTGTATAATGGCATTTTGGTAAAAGGGAAAACGCTTGGTGTTTCTATGTTCTATGGAAGCGGGGCTGGAAAACTTCCTACAGCAAGTGCTGTGGTGGCTGATATCATAGATGCCGCAAAACATAGAAACGAGAATGTTTATGAAGGATGGAGCTGTAAAAAATTAGAGATTTCTTCTATGGAAGAGGCGGTTCACCATTATTTTGTCCGTATTGCAGGTACAGTGGAAAGCAGTTTAGAGCGAGTAAAAAAAGATCTGGGAGAAGTCAAAGTGATCCAGCTGGAGGGAGAGCATGAGTATGCTGTCTTGACAGATGCAGTGAAAGAGCAGGAGTGGAATCAGAAGAAAATAGGACTTGAGGAAGATGGAATCCAGATTTTACAAGTGATCCGTGCGGAGATTTAAATGAATCTGATCCGGATACTGCGTATGCCCTGTGTTTTTCAGATGATGACAGGGTTTTATTGCCCGGGATGTGGAGGAACTAGGGCACTCTGGTTTTTGCTTCATGGTGATATCCTGAAAAGTTTGTGGTATCACCCTTTGATTTTTTATACAGCAATGTTATTGATCTGGTGGATGATTTCTGAGATGAGAAAGAGATGTTTTGGAAAAAACGGGTTTAAACTTCATCGTTGGATGATCGTCAGTGGGATTTTAATTACATTTGTCAATTGGGTATGGAAAAATGCCGTACTTTTGATCTGGCATGTTCCTCTTATATAATATTTCTTTTATAATTAAGGAAGAATAGAAAAGCGTCTCATCGGACACTGCAGGAAATGGGCAGGTCTGATAGGACGCTTTTGTTGTTTGGTTTAATTTAAGGGCAAGGATTCATATTGTTCCATAATACCATTTACCATACTGTTAAATGCTGGGTCCTGCATCATGTTGAGAACCATGATGTAATAAACAAAGGAAGCCAGACTGGCAAGGATTGCGATGATAGAGAGAACCAAACCGGCAACTGCAAAAGGATCAAATGGTTTTCCACGCTTGGAAAGGATCACAAGGATCAGACTGGTTACGCCTAAAATCAGTCCAAGAGGAGAACAACAGCAACTAAAAAGGGCAAAAAGACCAATGATAAAAGAAGCGATCGCCATGCCGTTTTGCTTTTTGGGAGATACCGGTTTTTGTTGTTTATATCGGTCTCCATAGTCTGGTTGCTGTGAAGAATTGTTATTTGGTGTATAGTCGTCCATTCAAAAAACTCCTTTTCTTCTATAAAGTATTGTATCATATTGTACCACTCCTTTTTCGTTCCATCAATCCCTCGAATAGCAGGAATATAAGATTTCCTGTTTGCAACTTTTGTCAGGATGCTCTATAATGTTTTAATACTAAAACTGATGGTGTTTTGAGTGAAGAGAAAAGGATGATGATTTTGCTAAAATACAATCAGTTCTCTGAAATTTGTGATATAATAGCTACATGGGGGATTCTTGGTGACCAGAATGCCCAACAGCGAAATTTCAGAATGGAATTACAGAATAGAATTAGACAGAAAAAGGAAGATGACATGAATATTATTGAGACATTGGCACAGGAATTAAATATTGAGATCAAACAGGCAGAAGCTGCTGTAAAGTTGATCGATGAGGGAAATACGATCCCATTTATAGCAAGATATCGTAAGGAAGCAACTGGGGCTTTGAATGATGAGGTGTTGAGAAGTCTGGATGAGCGTCTGCGTTATCTGCGCAATTTGGAAGATAGAAAAAAACAGGTGCTCACAGCAATTCAAGATCAGGAAAAGCTGACAGAAGAACTGGAGAAGAAGATTCTGGAGGCAAAAACTTTGGTAGCAGTAGAGGATTTGTATTTGCCGTATCGTCCTAAGAGACGTACCCGTGCTACCATTGCCAGAGAAAAAGGTCTGGAAGAGTTGGCAAAGCAGATTTTATCTCAAGATCCAGAGATCTTACCAGAAAAGGAAGCTGAAAGGTATGTGTCTGATGAGAAGGGCGTAGCAGGTGTAAAAGAAGCACTGGAAGGCGCAAAGGACATTTTAGCAGAGTATATATCAGATAATGCAAAATACCGTACCCGAATTCGTGAAGTGACGATGAAAGAGGGGAGTCTTCAGGCAGCAGCGAAAGATGATACTGTTTCTTCTGTATATGAGATGTATTATCAATATGAAGAACCTTTAAAAAAATGTGCAGGTCACAGAGTTTTGGCGATCAACCGTGGAGAAAAAGAAAAAATTTTGGTGGTGAAAGTATTAGCACCAAGAGATAAAATCCGAGAATATTTGGAAGAACAGGTGATTTATAGAGAACAGAGTAAACAGCAGAAAGGCAAGAATATGCAGGCGGAACAGCTTTTAAAAGAGGCGATCCAAGATGCATATGATCGTCTGATCGCTCCGGCAATTGAGAGGGAGATACGCAGTACACTGACAGAAGAGGCAGAAACAGGAGCAATTAAGGTGTTTGGCAAAAATTTGAGCCAGCTTTTGATGCAGCCTCCTATTGTGGGACAGGTTGTATTAGGATGGGATCCTGCATTTCGTACCGGATGCAAGCTGGCAGTTGTGGATGGGACTGGAAAAGTGCTGGATACCGCAGTGATTTATCCTACAGCACCTCAAAATAAAGTGGAAGAGGCAAAAAAAGTACTGCGCCGTTTGATTGAGACCTATCAGGTATCTTTGATTTCTGTAGGAAATGGAACAGCTTCCAGAGAGTCAGAACAGATTATTGCAGAGTTTTTAAAGGAGATCCCTCAGAAGGTACAGTATGTGATCGTGAATGAGGCAGGTGCTTCTGTGTATTCTGCGAGTAAATTGGCAACAGAAGAGTTTCCTCAATTTGATGTGGCTCAAAGAAGTGCAGTGTCGATCGCAAGAAGATTACAGGATCCATTGTCAGAACTTGTCAAGATTGATCCAAAGTCGATCGGGGTAGGACAGTATCAGCATGATATGAACCAGAAACATCTGGGAGAAGCACTGAGAGGAGTTGTAGAAGACTGTGTCAATAAAGTGGGAGTGGATTTGAATACAGCTTCTGCATCTCTTTTAGAATATATTTCAGGAATCAGTAAGACACTGGCAAAAAATATTGTGGAATATCGTGAGGAGAATGGCGCTTTTACTAATCGCAGACAGCTTTTGAAGGTAAATAAACTGGGACCGAAGGCTTTTGAACAGTGTGCTGGATTTTTGAGGATTTCTGGAGGAGAAAATCCTCTGGATGGAACAAGTGTCCATCCAGAGAGCTATGAGGCAGCAGAAAAATTATTACAGAGTTTAGGATATACATTGCAGGATGTTTTGGCAGGAGGAATCCCAGAAATTTCCAGAAAAATTGTGAATATAGAAGAGATGGCGGCTCAACTTGGCATAGGTGAGATGACCTTGCGTGATATTGCAGGAGAGTTGGAAAAACCGGGAAGAGATCCAAGAAGCGAAATGCCAAAGCCGATTTTAAGAACGGATGTCATGGAAATGAAAGATTTGCAGCAGGGTATGATTTTGAAAGGAACTGTGAGAAATGTGATTGACTTTGGTGCGTTTGTGGATATTGGTGTACATCAGGATGGCTTGGTACATATTTCTCAGATGACAAAGCGTTATATTAAACATCCATTGGAAGCCGTAAGTGTTGGAGATGTCGTAGATGTGAAAGTTATTGGAGTGGATATGGTAAAGAAGAGAATTTCCCTGTCTATGCTTCTTTAAAAATCACATAACAAGTGCTGTTGCTATAATTTTACATAAAAAAGAAAAACATCATCAGGAAGACGGATGAGGGACGGGAAAGGAGAGGGCAAAATGGGGAAAAAGACAGAGTATCATTTTCAGGTGAAACTGGAGGCAAGGCATTTTTGGCTGTTTTCTATGTATCATGCAACAAGAGGGGCAGTTGGGCTGTTTAGTTTGATCTTTACAGTAGTAGCCGTATTTTTAATGGTCACAAAATGGTCTGAGGTGGATACTAGTTATCGGGTTCTTCTGGTGATCTGTGTTTTGATGTTTACCGTATGGCAGCCAGGAATTCTTTATTTAAAAGCAAGAAGTCAGGCAAAACTTCCAGCAATGAAAAAACCATTGGAATTGCTATTAGACGAGGAAGGGATGACAGTCCAACAGGGGAATGAAGAATTGACAGTACTCTGGACTCAGATATTCCGTGTGGTAGAGCGTTCTCATATGCTGATCTTGTATACAGACAGCATCCATGCTTACCTTTTAACAAATCGCTGTATGGGCGAGAAAAAGGAGGGCGTTCTGGAATTGATCCAAAAATATGTGCCAAAAGATAAAATAAAAAAGAAAAGAGGAGTTTGGATTTGGTAAGAAAAGAAATAGAGACATTTTGTCAGGAAGATACCTTTGCTTTTGGGGAAGAACTTGGCAAAAAGGCACTTCCAGGAGAAATATATTGTCTAAATGGAGATTTGGGGGTAGGAAAGACAGTGTTTACTCAGGGATTTGCAAAAGGACTGGGAGTGGAGGAGGCTGTAAACAGTCCTACCTTTACTATTTTGCAGGTGTATGAAGAGGGTCGGATTCCTCTGTATCATTTTGATGTATATCGCATTGAAGACAGCAGTGAGATGGAAGAGATTGGATATGAAGAGTACTTTTTTGGAGAGGGAGTCTGTTTGATCGAGTGGTCGCAGCTGATTGAGGATATTCTTCCAGAACATAAAGTTTGTATTAAAATAGAGAAGGATCTGGAGCGGGGCTTTGACTATCGGAAAATCACAATGGAACAGAAGTGAGAGTCGAAGAATTTTAAATGCAGGGAAATAGAATGGTACAAGCGGATATATGGAGGAAAGTTAGATGAGGATTTTAGGTATAGAGAGTTCTTCATTGGTTGCATCTGTGGCAATTGTTACAGATGATATACTGACAGCGGAGTATACAATGAATTTTAAAAAAACGCATTCACAGACTTTACTGCCGATGCTGGATGAGATTGTCAAAATGCTGGAGATGGATTTAGATACGATAGATGCGATTGCAGTATCAGCTGGTCCGGGATCTTTTACAGGACTCAGAATCGGTTCTGCTACAGCGAAAGGATTGGGATTAGCATTGAAAAAGCCATTGATCCATATCCCGACTGTGGATGCAATGGCGTATAATCTATTTGGAACATCTGCTCTGATCTGCCCGATTATGGATGCAAAGAGGAGTCAGGTTTATACCGGATGGTATCATTTTGAGGAGAATTTTGAGGTAGTACGTCCTCAATATGCCTGTGCAGTGGAGGAATTGATTCAGGAGTTAAATCAAAGAGGAGAAAAAACCCTGTTTTTGGGAGATGGAGTTCCTGTTTATAGAGATTGGATCAAGGAACAGGCAACCTTCCCTGTGACTTTTGTGCCTGCTCATGTCTCCAGACAAAGAGGAGCAAGTGTAGCAGCTCTTGGGGCATGTTATTTTAAGGATGGAAAGATAGAGACAGCAGCACAACACATTCCAGAATATCTGAGAAAGCCGCAGGCAGAGCGTGAAAGAGAAGAGAAAGAACGTAAAAATGGAATGGAATGAAGTAAAACTTTTTAAATTATCAGAGGAAGATGCAAAAAATCCTGTACTTTTGGGAAAAATAGCAGATTTAGAAAAAGAGTGTTTTCAAGATCCATGGTCTGAAACGATATTAGCAGAGACGATACAAAGCCCTCTGGATGTGGTATGGATCTGTTGTCAAGAAAAAGAGATTTTGGCATATTGTGATCTGCGTATTTTGGCCGGAGAGGGAGAATTGATGCGGATTGCCGTTAGAAAGGATAGAAGAAGACAGGGATTTGCAAAACAATTGATGGATGCGATGTTATCTGATTCTGTCGCTCAGGGATGTACAGAATGGATTTTAGAAGTCAGGGAGAGCAATCAGAGTGCTCTGAAATTGTATGAATTTTATGGTTTTGAGCAGGAAGGCATCCGCAAAGATTATTATAAATATCCGATTGAAAATGCTGTTTTGATGAGACGCAGACAACTGTAAAGAATTACCACAGCTATTTGTACATTTTTCATGTATAATAAAGAGGTCAGAGGATACAGCCTCTTTGGGAAAGGTGAGGATGCAATGAGAAAGTACAAGTTGAATGGTCATCTTGAGACCATGCTCTGTAATGGCTGCGGCAGAAAAATAGCAGTAAAAGAAGGGATTGTAAGAGAAGGAACTATTTCTGTAGATCATATATGGGATTTTTTCTCAGAAAAAGATGGGGAGATCCATCATTTTGATCTGTGTGAAGAATGTTATGATGAAATTGTCCTTCAATTTAGGATTCCGGTGGATGTAGAAGAACAAATTGAACTGTTGTAAAAAAAGAGAGCAATTGTCATGTGGCAGCAGACAGTTGCTTTCTTTTTGAGTTAAGGTAAAAGGTACTAATGAGTATTTTGTGATACAATACTGATTTAGAGAGTCATATCGATTGTGTTTAAAGGCAGGGAGAGGTACTTGCATTCTGTGAATCAGATATGCTATGATGAAAACTATATGAAGAATAGAATGAAAGAATAATATTAATGAAAGAATGATATTTTGGATCATACATGTCTTGATATAAAAAATAGGAAAACCATAGCAGGAAATGAGGAAATGATATGTTAGATATTTGTTTACTTGGCACTGGGGGAATGATGCCTTTGCCATATAGATGGCTGACATCAATGATGGCTCGCTGTCAGGGAAGTAATTTGTTGATCGATTGCGGAGAAGGAACACAGATTGCATTGAAAGAAAAGGGGTGGAGTCCAAAACCAATTGATGTGATCTGTTTTACCCATTATCATGCAGATCATATCAGTGGTCTTCCGGGACTGCTTTTAACAATGGGGAATGCAGAGAGAACAGAACCCTTGACTTTGATCGGTCCTAAAGGATTGGAGAGGGTTGTAGGGGCACTGCGCATGATTGCTCCAGAATTGCCATTTCCATTGCGTTTTATTGAACTCACAGAGCCAAGAGAGCAGATCAGACTGGAACCATATCACATTGAAGCATATCGTGTGAACCATAATGTAGTGTGTTATGGGTATTCGATCACAATTCCGCGTGCAGGAAAGTTTGATGTGGAAAAAGCAAAGGAAAATGCGATCGAACAAAGATTTTGGAGTCGTCTGCAAAAAGGAGAGACAATACAAGATGGGGAGCGTATTTTGACCCCAGATATGGTATTGGGAAAAGAGAGACGAGGTCTGAAAGTGGTATATTGTACAGATACCAGACCAGTACCAGTGATTGCAGAATATGCTAAAGGGGCAGATCTCTTTATTTGTGAGGGAATGTACGGAGAACCAGGAAAAGAGACAAAAGCAAGAGAATACAAACATATGACATTCAAGGAAGCGGCAAAATTGGCAAAAGAGGCAGATCCAAAGGAACTTTGGCTGACACATTACAGTCCTTCTTTGACACATCCAGAAGAATATATGAATGTTGTGCGGGAGATTTTCCCAAGAGCAAGAGCAGCAAAAGATGGAAGAACAGTAGAATTGGAATTTGATGAGGATGAAGCTTGATAAAACGTTTTTGTAAACTAAACTTGAATGCTGGATAATGAAAAATGAAAATGGATTGAGAGAATAAGCCTGTTGGCTGGAGGGAAAAATGAAAAAAAGAACAACAGAAGAAGATGTATACATTCTTGCAATAGAAAGTTCATGTGATGAGACAGCAGCAGCGGTTGTTAAAAATGGAAGGGAAGTATTGTCAAATGTGATTTATTCCCAGATCGATCTGCATACTTTATATGGAGGTGTAGTGCCGGAAATCGCCTCCAGAAAACATATTGAAAAGATCAATCAAGTGATTGAAAGTGCATTAGAACAGGCACATATAACATTAGAGGAGATTACCGCAATTGGCGTTACATATGGTCCGGGATTGGTTGGAGCTCTTTTGGTAGGAGTAGCAGAAGCGAAAGCAATTGCGTATGCTGCTAAAAAACCTCTAGTAGGTGTTCATCATATTGAGGGGCATGTGTCCGCTAACTTTATTGAACATCCAGAACTAGAGCCACCATTTGTTTGTCTGATCGTTTCAGGTGGTCATACTCATTTAGTCATTGTAAAAGATTATGGGGAATTTGAGATTATAGGGCGCACTAGAGATGATGCAGCAGGTGAGGCATTTGATAAGGTCGCAAGAGCTGTAGGATTGGGATATCCGGGAGGACCCAAAGTAGATAGGACAGCCAAAGAGGGAAATCCTCATGCAATGGAATTCCCAAGGGCGAAAGTAGAAGGAGCACCATATGATTTTAGTTTTAGTGGCTTAAAATCTTCTGTGCTTAACTATATTAATCATGCTCAGATGCGAAAAGAAGAAATTTATGTACCGGATTTGGTGGCATCTTTCCAAAATGCTGTTGTGGAAGCACTGGTGAGCAGGGCAGTGATGGCAGCAAAAGAATATGGATATGATAAATTGGCAATTGCGGGAGGCGTGGCATCTAATTCTGCTCTGCGTGCAGCAATGAAAGAAGCCTGCGAAAAAGAAAATATTCAGTTTTATTATCCATCACCAATCTATTGTACAGATAATGCGGTTATGATCGGAGTAGCTGCATACTATGAGTACATCAATGGGACACGCCATGGATGGGATCTTAATGCCGTGCCAAACCTGAAGTTAGGTGAACGATAAAGAAATAACAAAAAATAAAGATGTGTAGGTAGCATGAAATAGGAGAGGGAAATCGTGCAGGAGGAGACCATGCAGGCTAAAATCATACAGGAGAAGATTACAGCGATTGTTTTGGCAGCAGGACAAGGAAAGCGGATGCAAAGTTCGGTTCAGAAACAATATATGCTTCTGGAAGGAAAACCATTGATATTTTATAGTTTAAAGGCATTTGAAGAGAGTGTTGTAGATGAGGTTATTTTAGTTGCAGCGAAAGGGGAGATGGAGTACTGCCAAAAAGAAATTGTGGAACAATATGGATTTAAAAAAGTCACCCAGATCGTAGAAGGAGGAAAAGAGCGATATCATTCGGTGTATGAGGGATTAAAGGCAGTAACAGGAAGAGGATTGGTTTTGATCCATGATGGTGCTCGCCCTCTTCTCACTGTCGATATTATAGAACGTGCTGTGGATGGAGCAAGAAAATATCAGGCATGTGTTGTTGGGATGCCTGTAAAAGATACTATTAAGATTGCAGATGAAGAAGAGTATGCCGCACAAACTCCTGAAAGACGTTTGGTGTGGCAGATACAGACTCCTCAGGCGTTTGAATATTCTTTGATCAAAAAAGCCTATGATCTGCTTATGAGCGATGAGACAAATCAGGTGGGGGTTACAGATGATGCGATGGTAACAGAAAAAATGTTGCATCAGCCTGTTAAATTGATTCTAGGTTCATATTCTAATATAAAAGTGACAACCCCAGAGGATATGGAGATAGCAAAAGTGTTAATGCGCTATATTTTGCGTTGAAATACAAGAATAAATACAAGATATGGATATACGAAAAAAGATGCAAAAAAAATAAAAAAAGTTAAAAAAAGTGTTGACAATGTCGGTGAATAATGGTAAACTGATTGAGCTTTGAGATGACACTGAATTGAACAAAAGAAAAAATAAAAAAAAGTTCAAAAAAAGTACTTGACAAACGAAAAACAGTGTTGTATAATGACTGAGCGCGTTTGGAGAGATATCGAAGTGGTCATAACGAGGCGGTCTTGAAAACCGTTTGTC
>CAJMNU010000025.1 GCA_905214855.1 uncultured bacterium
GATCAGAGAAACAAGAAATGTCACATAGGACACTAATCCGGCAACTCCTGTTGTGATCAGGAAATTCAGATATTCGTTATGAGCATTATCAAAGATTTCACCATAACGCATCAACATATCTTCATAATTATTCATATAAGTTACAATACCAAACGTATCTGGTCCATGACCTACAATCTTATGCCAGATAGAAAACTCATTAAAGTTTTCCAAAGCAATCCGCCAGATATATCCTCTGTGCGTTCCCCAGTCATCATTAAAAATCAGATAATTCGCAAATTGTCCATATTTTTCCTGATTTCCTGCCACATTGCAATCATACAAAACAACGAAAACCACTGCTGCCGCCAGCACTAATACACCAATCCAAAGATATCTTGGAAGCATACCGACTGTATCTTCTTTCCCTATCTTGCCCTTCTTATCCAGATAATACCATACCGCAATACCTGCCCATCCCAAAAGGAGCAGAGGGAGAAGCCCCTTAAAATGGATCAGCACATTAAACACACTGTCCATTCCAAATACCCGATCGCCAAATGCTGCGTTAATCCATCCGATACATTGAACGACACTCAAAAATGAAAATACGATCATCAGATAGGAACGGATTCCAGAACGCTTTTTAAACAAATACAAAGGCAGGAAACCAAATAATGCTGCAAGTGCCAGATATGCATTATCACTCAATCCCATGATCAAAGCAAAAAAGGCAATGATCATACATACAAAATAAAATATCTTTCTTCCCATTTCCCTTGCATCTGCAAATAAGACAGAAGCCACAGCACTGACCATTGCAACAAATGCTGTATACGTATTGATGTTTCCCAGAGTAGAAACAAACATTTGGAGCTGCTCTTCGCTCATCCTGTCTCTGAAATGGAGCAGATCCATCTTAAAATAGTCTGTAATGCCAAGAAGGCACACTAACATGGAAAATCCTAAAAAAGCATCCAGATACCAATGTTTAAATATCATCAAACGGCTTATCGCAAAATATGCAAAGACATATAATGTATTCAAAAACAGACCACTAAAGCGTCCCTCATTACCCCAGAAAGATTCAAACGGATACGCACTGGTCAGTGTAGAGATCAATTCCACCAGCCAAAATGCAAGGATCGCCTTGTCCGAAATACTCAGGCTCTTCCAGATCGCTGCCGGTGTAAAGCGTTTCTTTTCTTCTGCCTTTCTCTCATTTGTCAGTTTAGAGTACCATTGATACCACAACACTGGTATAACCAGAAAAACACCAACTGCCAAGATTCCAACACAGACACAAAATGTCTTATACTTCGTCTCGATCATATCAAAATAATAATCATGGTACACCAAAGGGAATATACAGAGTACCAAAAATGCAAAGATTCCAGTCACCCACTGTTTTGCCGTATCCTTTGCCAAAAGCCCATCTTTGCCTTTGGAAGAAGATCCCTTTGTGACCTGTCCCAATCTTCTGGGAGTTTGATCTGCCATACACTTCACCATTTACCTTTCTGTTTCCAAAAAACGGATACCCATGTATCAAACATGATACATATTTATATTTTCTTCTTATTACAGGGCACTAACGTTGCTAGTATAGCATTTTTATGCTGCAAACTCAATGTTTCCACGATACCTTATGCCATCTCTTTATACCATCTCTTTTATCTTCTGTGAAACGGTGATCTCCTGATTTTCAATATGTTCACGCATCGCATCCTTTGCCTCTTTTACATGGTGCTGCTGAAGTGCCGCAAGGATCCTTTCATGCTCATGCACCAATATCTGACGTTTTCCTGCATCCTTGATATATTCCAGACGATAACGGTACATCTGTTCACGGATATTGTTTAGAAGCTGGATCAGACGCTGATTGCCGGTTGCTTCATAAATCACATCATGATATGCCTCATCACACTCTGCCATCTGCATCATATCCGTCCCCTTGACCACTTCCATAAATTTCTTATGCGCCAGTGCCAAACGCTCTAATGCCTCATCATCCATCCTCTGACATGCAAGCTCTACGGCAAGTTCCTCCAGACACCGACGTACTTCTAATACATCTCTCAGATTTTTTTCTGAGATTTTTGCCACTTCCGCTCCCCTTCTTGGGATCATCAAAACCAGACCTTCCAGTTCCAGTTTGCGTATCGCCTCACGGATTGGTGTACGGCTTACCCCAAGACGCTCTGCCAGCTGGATCTCCATCAGTCTCTCCCCTGGTTTTAATTCTCCTCTCAAAATTGCCTGTCTTAACGTATTGAATACGACATCTCTCAGCGGAAGATATTCATTCATATTTACTTTTAAATTACAATCCATTTTCAATTACCTCCTATTTTTCTCTTCTGAATGATAGATCACCTTTGCAGAACCCTGTCACATTGACACCGTTTGTTCCATTTCCGCTGTCAGACTTTTATCATACAATATATTTTTCATCTTTCACTTGGAAAAAGTTGGTCAAATACACCTGTTTTGTCAGCTTAGAAGCCTCTCCATAGCGCAGTTCCTCATATGCATTTGCTGCCAACTGTGGATTTTCAAACAAGCCAAATACAGTAGGACCGCTGCCACTCATCAAAGTCCCCACTGCCCCCAATTTCTTCATCTTGTCTTTTATCTCCCCAATTACTGGATACTCCTTTAATGTCACCCGTTCCAATACATTGCCAAATCGTTTTACAATACCATGCAGATCACTGGATCGGATCGCCTCTACCATTCCATCAATATCTGGATGTTCCTCTGCTCTTAAATCATTTGCATGGAGATTTTCATATACATATTTTGTAGATACGTTCACTGGAGGTTTGGCGATCAGGACTTGACACTGTGGTACAGAGGGAAGTCTCGTCAATTTTTCTCCTATTCCTTCTGCCAGAGCCGTTCCTCTCATCAGGCAGTATGGAACATCTGCCCCGATCTTTACTCCCCTCTCCATCAACTGACTCATGGTAAGCCCCAGACGGAACATCTTATTGACTCCAAATAAAACAGCAGCAGCATCACTGCTTCCCCCTGCCATCCCTGCTGCAACTGGTATAAATTTCTGCAATTTAATAGAAACGCCTTCCTGAATGCCAAACTCATCCATCAGGAGTTTGGCTGCCTTATAGACCAGATTGTTACTATCATTTGGCAGATAATAAAGATTTGTCTCCACTTTGATTGTCTTTTGTGGTATCCTGACAAGGTCGATCGTATCATAAATGCCTACCGTCTGCATAACCATACGAACCTCATGATATCCATCTTCCCGTCTTCGGACAACATCCAAACCTAAATTAATTTTTCCATACGCTTTCAATTTTAAATGCGAAATCGACATATTACCCCTCCATTTTATTCCTTAACTTCTATACTGTATACTGTTTAATACCACATATGCCCATTAACTTACCTTCTATAAGTATTTGATATCTTCTATCTGTTTGATCTGTCTCACCCCTGTTTCCAGCATCTTCATCAGGTCAGTTCTTTCACCAGATCAAACTTTGTACACCCCATGTTTTTTGTATACACAATAATTTTATTATACTAATCAAGCAAAATAAATCAATCCACAAAAATCACAAATCAAGACCTGATATCATCAAAAAAAGTCTCCAATCCACCAATACGATGCGGGTTGAAGACTTTCAGCTGCTGCATTTATGTCTCTCTTATTATATGGTTTTCTATTGCATTATCTTTTCGATAGCTTTTTCATTATCTTTATCTTTTAATATTATCTTTACCTTTTAACATTATCTTTTAGATATCTTTATCTTTTAAATATCCTTTGCATTCTCATCCTCATCCTGTAAAACAGTGTCTTCAGATGATTCTTCTTTCCATTCTTCCTGACTCTCCTGATCGCTGCTTTCTCCATTATCGCTCTCAGTCTCATCACTTTGGTACTCATCTGGTGTACCTCTCCATGCCATCTGTGCTTTCTGGCTGGCAATATCTTCCTCTGTGATGATCTGAGACTCCTGAGATGCTGTTTCAAGGTATTCCTGACCTGCTGCCATATTGTCAGGCATAGGATCGTCTGCAAACAATTCGGACAGTTCTTCTGTTTCTGATCCTGTCTCTTCCTTTGGAATATATTTATCAAAAATCTTTGCATAAAAATAAGAATTCAAAAATGCCGGAAAAGTAATACCAAACACAACCAAAAATAAAGACACCTGTGGAATCAGCAATACACATGCATAAAACAGGACTGTGATGACGATCATCAAAATCGTGTATGGCAAATGACGGACTGACATAAAAAATGCATTGATCAGTGTTCTCTTGATCGGATTATAAAACTTTGCCTGTAATGGAAATACATACATCAATGTCATGATAAACAGCACGGCAAGACTGAAAAACAGGATTGCCATGATTCTCTGGAGATTACCGCCAGATCCCATTGCATTAATGTATAATCTCAGATCGACTCCAAGAATGATCCCCAATACAAGGATCATCAGCCAAATGATCGTAGACTGTTTAAAATTCTCCTTAAAAGACTTGAAGAAACTTTTTACTGTATATCCTTCCTCGTCTCTTACCAATTTCAGTGTCACATAATAAACCGCTGTAGTGGAAGCTCCTATCGTGAAAATCGGAATGCTGCAGATGATCCATAGTAAATGCAATATCATCAAGTCAGCTAATTTCCCCATAAACCTCCATACAGGGTTATCCAAGTTAAATAATCCAGACATCTTTTTCTCCTCTGCTTTCTCCCAAAACATTCTCCGCAACTGTAACTTCAAACCACTTATCATCATAGCAAATTGCGTTCTATCCATTATAACGAATTTTACTTGAAAATGCAAACCTTCACAAAAAGATTTATGAACTTTTCATACTATTTTCACAATTTCTATGTTATAATACAAAACATTGATAATAAGAAAATCCAAACACATAAACAACACATTTGCTATTGGAAAGCCTTTGGATACATTGGAGGAAATTATGGAATTAAAAACGCATTTCAAGGAAACTTTGCACTCAGAACTGGCAAAATTAAAAGAAATGAGCTGGAAAGACAGGATATGGTACATTTTTGAATATTATAAGGTTCATATGTTCCTTATCATCATTGCAGGCTGTCTGATCTACTTAGTTGCCACCAGTCTGTATCGCCAGACTTTTACAGATGTTCTGTACTGTGCCATTGTCAATAACTATGGATATGATTCCTTGAACACGGAATATCTTGAAGACGGTTTCCATGAATATGGTGGATTTGGAGAGAAAGATATCGTCACTATGGATGCCAGTATGACGATCAACTATGGCAATCGCCCCCAAGAAGGCGAAGAGAACCAGCTCAACAACTTCTTTGCAGCAGGTTCTGCGGAAGCGGATTATGCTTCTGCAATGAAACTAAGTGCTCTTGTAACTGCCAAGTCCCTTGATGTTGTCATCATGGATGCGATCAGCATGGAAGTTTTTTCAACGCAGGGAATGGCAGCAGATATCCAGACGATACTGCCTGAAGATCTGTATGCGTCACTCTCTGACCAGATCGTATATGGAACTAGAGAAGATGGTTCAACCTATCCATGCGGTATCCGTATGACAGGAACTAATCTTGAGAGTATGGGTAATGTACATATGGAAGATCCTGTATTTTCCATCATTGCCAACACTCCAAATCCGGATAATTCCGTTCTTTTCCTAAAATATCTCCTTGGAAAATAAACATGATCGATTAAAAAAGCTGTCTTTGCCTGTTCTTCTTTCTGTATCCCACTGGAAGATAGACAGGCAGGGACAATTTTTTTGCAATCCTGATAGAATCCTGATTCTCGGGATCTATCCTAGTATAGATCAATCTCCCCTCCATAGCCTCTTCTTCTCTGCACCAGTTCTGGATCGCCCTGCATGCTTCCATGGCATATCCCTGTCCCCTGTACCAAGAAAAGATATGGTATCCCATTTCCAATGACTCGGGCGGCATGTCTATAGGGCATTCTTCTCCATCCCAGATACCGGCACGCCCCACCAGACTCCCTGTCTTCTTTTCTTCCAATGCCCGCATACCATATTCATAAAAAGGATATTGTGATCTGATATATGCCTCAAAGAATTCTTTTTCCCTAAAAACATCGTCTGGGAAAAGTTCTATCTTATCCCAATCATTCTCACGAAATTCCCGTATCACCAATCTCTCTGTCTCTGCGATCTCCCAAGCAATCCCCATCTGTCTTTTTATCACCCGCTTTGCAAAAATCTCATCCACATCATCCAGACTTTCTGCCACATAAGGAACTGGCAAAAATTCCCCTTTGTCTGAAATACCAAGAACAGCCCTCCCCTGACTTTTCGCCTGGGTGAGAGCTGCTGCTTCATCGGATATGACAAGTGGGATCTGTTCCCCTTCTATATCATAATAACGTACTATTACCATCTGCTGCTTTTTTTCTCCGGCTCTGGATACACTTCTCCAAAGGTCTCCACAGTCACTTTTTTCATCACCTGAGGTTTCATTGGACGATCGCTGTAGTCTGTACGCACATCAGCAATCTTATTTACTACATCCATTCCCTCTGTGATCTTTCCAAATGCCGCATATGCGCCATCCAGATGAGGGCTTGTCTTGTGCATGATAAAGAACTGAGAACCAGCAGAATTCGGATCCATCGCTCTTGCCATGGAAAGTACTCCTTCTGTATGTTTGAGATCATTGTCAAAACCATTCTGAGAGAACTCTCCCCTGATCTGATATCCCGGACCTCCCATTCCTGTTCCATCCGGACATCCTCCCTGAATCATAAATCCTGAGATCACTCTATGGAAGATCAGTCCATCATAAAAACCTTTCTCCACCAAGCTGATAAAATTGTTAACTGTATTTGGTGCGATCTGTGGATAAAGCTCTGCTTTCATCACATCTCCATTTTCCATTTCAAATGTAACAACTGGATTCTGCATGATATGTGCCTCCTTTTTATTTGCTATCTTTTCTTTTTTTATCTTCTTATCGTTTGGATAGCATTTCCTTTGATTGTTTATTTTACCAAATATCCCCTCTCTTGTCCAGTCTTCCATCTGTTCTGTTTTGCGTTCATAATTCGTTCATACAACATTCAAAAACCTTTTACACAATCAACACGATTTCTTCACGATTCCTGCATATACTATAACCATAAACAGTTAGTACTGTTTAAAACAAGTTTACAAGATTTTTTTCATAATACTTGACCTGATGATATATCCCTATTATCAGGTCTCCTCCCTTTTTCGAGCAATCTTAAACAGGGAAGCCGATACACCACATGTTATCACTTCCCATATCAAAAAGACGAGATTTTACAGAGCCAGTAAAATCTCGTCTTTTTATGTTTCATAGTAAAAATCTATATGTTTTCTTACCTTCTTATCTGGCAATAATATATGCCATATATCCTGCATACATCAGTACCATACTTCCACCCTCTATGCGGTTGATCGTATATTTGCTCTTGCAGAAGATCCAGCAAACTGCACTGGTCGCAAGCAGAACGATCAGATCGATAATAGACTCTGCCTGAACCGGGATCGGCGTGATCATGGAAGATACAGAAAGGATCAGCAGAATGTTAAAAATATTAGATCCCACTACATTTCCAAGTGCCAGACCATTCTCTCCTTTTTTAGCTGCAACCATAGAAGTAACAAGCTCTGGAAGGGATGTTCCCATTGCAACAATCGTAAGACCGATCAATGTCTGACTCAGACCAAATGCAGCTGCGATCTCTGATGCTGAATCTACTACCAGATCTCCACCGATCACAATAGCTACAAGACCGCCCAGAATATATACTCCACTGAGGAATGGAGATAAAACCTTAATATCTTCCTCCTCTGCCTTGGTACGGTTTGAAAGTGCCTGCTGTACGGTACGCACCAGAAAGTAGCCAAACAATACAAATAAAATAAAACCATCCAGTCTTCCGATCTTTAGATCAAACAGAATCGCAGCCAGCAGAACTCCTGTGATAACCAAAGAAAATGGATAATCCTTAAACAAAATCTTCTTATCGATCGTCAATGGCAATATCAAAGAACAGCATCCCAATACCATTAACAAATTGAAAATATTAGACCCAATGACATTTCCGATCGCAATCTCATTTTTCTTTGCTAAAGCAGCTGTGATACTTACAGCAGCCTCCGGTGCACTTGTTCCAAATGCCACAATCGTCAATCCAATGATCACGCTTGGAATACGCAGCAATTTCGCAACAGAGGAACTTCCCTCTACAAAAAAGTCCGCACCCTTGATCAACAAGATAAAACCTACAATCAACCATACATACATCATCATGTTAGACCCCTTATCTTTCCTAATGTATTTTTTCTTTTCCCATCCCATTCTCATACTCAGAGACAGGAAATGCTTCATCCTGCATTCCTGCTGAATGAACTTCAATTTCTAAGTATAGGAATCTTTGTATTTTCTGTCAAGTCCGTCCAAATCACTTTTCTTGTTTTTTCTCTATTTCCGTCTTTTTCTTTCTCTTTCTTTCTTGTTTCTTGCCTTTTGTTCTTGAACTGGAAATTGGATCTCTTTTCTCAACGCAAACAGAGCGATCAGATTCGGAACTGCCATCATGCCATTAAAAATATCTGACAGATCCCACACAAATGTAAGCTGAAGCACACAGCCAAAGAAAATACTTTCTAAATAAAACAATCGGTACAAAAACAGATGATCTCCAAGAAGATAAGCCGCTGCCTGACTTCCCAGATAATACCATCCTAAAATAGTTGCAAATGCAAAGCATACCATAGTACCTGCAATCACACTATTTCCCCCATTCCCCACTGTCTGTGAGATCGCCCATGAGGCAAGCGCTGCCCCATTTAATGGCGCATCTGCCGAAGAAAAACGCAGCCCTTCTGCTCCATATGCTGACCCACAGAGCAATATCCTCACTTTTGGCTGTACCAAAATCACAACTGCGGTCAGGGTACACATAAGAATGGTATCAAAAAACACATCAAAAATCCCCCACATTCCCTGTTCCTGTGGTGTCGTATCTTCTGTAGAACTATGTAAGATTGCCAAACTTCCAAGCCCTGCCTCATTTGAAAATACTCCCCTTGAAATCCCATATCCTATTGCGCCTCCCGCCATAGATCTAACGGAAAACGCTTCCCTAAAGATCAATTGGAATACCGCTGGGATCTCTTTGATGTTTGCTAAAATAACGACTCCAGATAAAACCAGATAAATTCCTGCTGAACAAGGCACTAATTTCTCTGTCACTTTTGTGATCCTGTCAATCCCTCCCCATAATACCAGAGCACTTCCTCCCGTCAAAATGGCAGCTGTCCAAAATGGCGGCATAGAAAACGCATACTGTAAAGTATCTGCCATAGAATTTGCCTGCACCATACATCCCATTCCAAATGAGGCAAATATGGTACACACTGCATATACGAAAGCTAATGACCGTTTTCCCATTCCTTTTTCTATGTACTGCATCGGTCCGCCATAAAATCGTCCTTCTTCTCCCTGCTCTCGATATAAAATCCCAAGAAAATTCTCTGCATAAGCAGTCATCATACCAACCAGAGAAGAGATCCACATCCAGAAAATAGCTCCCGGACCGCCTGCGACCAGTGCAGTTGCAACTCCTGCGATATTCCCTGTCCCTACAGTTGCTGCCAGTGCGGTACATGCTGCCTGAAATGGAGAGATACTGTTTTCTTTTCTCTCTTTTATTTTCCCTGTCTCTCCCATACTGCCTGCTGTAGCATTCCACCATGTTCTGACTCCTCTGACCTGAAAAAAACTGGATTTCAAACTGTAAAAAATTCCTATCGCCAACATGAGACATAAAAGCCACGGTCCCCACACCCACTCTTTTATCGTTTCTAGGATATTCTGTCCCATATACTCCTTCCCGTATCCCAAACGGATTCTTTCTTCTCTCTTTCTCTTAAAAATATGCCTCTTTACTTGTATTTAAACCCGAATTTTAGTACAATATAACTATCAAATCTTGGAAGAAGGGATACGAAATGCCAGGTTTTACAACCCATTATATTATGGGAATGAAAGTCTTCAATGATCTTCCTCCCAACTATCTCAAACACATTATCGCAAAATACCGCTGGCTGTACCAACTGGGTTTACAAGGACCGGATATGTTTTTCTATAACATCCCAATTCTGCGCCATCGGGATTACCGCAATGTGGGTTCTTATATGCACGAAGCACATGTAAATGATTTTTTTAACCAATGTTTTTCTAAATTGTCCCAGATTCAATCCAAACAGCAGAGAGAGCAGGGACTTTCCTATCTTTGCGGCTTTATCTGTCACTATGTTGGGGACTCCATCTGTCATCCATTTGTATATGGGCGTATCCAATACAATCCTAAGCAGCCGGACAGCCGATGCCATGGTCTTCATGCCGCTCTGGAAAATGATATTGACGCAATCTTACTTTACAAATACAAGCAGAAAAAACCATCACAGTTCAATCAGGCAGCAACGATCTGCCTAAATGGACAAGAAACACAATTTATCTCACATTTTTTGAAAGACTGTATCAATCAGGCTTACTATCCACTATCAGATACCAACCATTATCAGGTATCTGCAAGAATGATACATCGTTCTATCCTTGCCCTGCGCTTTGGATGCCGTACTCTATCCGATCCTTCTGGAAGAAAAAGCAGCAGTATTGAATTTTTTGAATCCATTTTTCTCAGACAGCCGGTCGCCTCACAAAAGCTCGTCACTGATAACATCAGTGATGTAAGGCAGAGTCTGAACAGCAGCCATGAACCTTGGGCAAACCCATGGGATCCTAAGCTGATATCCACAGAGTCTTTTCCAGATCTCTTCCGAAGAAGCATTGACCGATGTGGGCAGATCTACCTTTCGATCAACCGTGCTCTGGCAACAGGCGCTTTGTTTGATGAACCGGATTTTGAAAACATCTTAGAAGAACTGGGTAATTATTCTTACCACAGTGGTCTGGATGCAGAAGAAACTTCTAAATATTCACGATAACATGAGTATACGACAAAAAGCTGCTTAGAATGCAATATGAATGCACTCTGAGCAGCTTTTTTACACCGTTTGCAGCCTGTCCTGTTTATCCTATGTTTTTCTCGTACTCTATCTCATCTAAAGCCAATTTCAAAGCTCCCATGATCCCCTGATTGTCATTCAGGCTTGGAAGTACAATATAATTTTCTATATCTTCTAACTCCTTTGTCTGGATATATCCCGCCAGCTGACGTTTTACTTCCTCACGCACCATAGGCATGATGTGTTCCTGATGCATGACTCCGCCTCCCAAGATGATCCTCTGTGGTGACAGTGTCACAATATAGTCAACCAGAGCCTGTCCGATATAGAATGCCTCCATCTCCCAGACTTCTTTTCTATCAGCCAGCTCCACACCTTTCTTTCCCCATCTTGCCTCGATTGCCGGACCGGCAGCCATGCCTTCTAGACAAGTCTTATGGTATGGACATTTTCCTTCATACGTATCTTCTGGATGTCTTGTTAAGAGAAGATGACCTGCTTCTGGATGCAGCATACCATGCAGAAGTTTTCCATTTGTGATAATACCAGCTCCAACGCCTGTTCCAATGGTAATATACATACTGTTTTCCAATCCCTTGGTAATTCCCCATGTCGCCTCTCCCAAAGCAGAGCCGTTCACGTCTGTATCAAATCCAACTGGAACTCCCAGTGCCTCTTTCATTGCCCCAACAATATTATAATTGCGCCATGCCAGTTTTGGAGTTGTTGTGATATATCCATAGGTCTTGGAATTGCGGTTCAGATCAATCGGGCCAAAACAGCCAATCCCCAAAGCCTCGATCTCCTTGTCTTTGAAATACTCCACAATCTTTGGCATTGTTACATCCGGTGTCTCAGTTGGAATGGAAATTCTCTCAAAAATTGTTCCATTCTCATCACCCACTGCACATACCATCTTTGTTCCGCCTGCTTCCAGTGCTCCTAATCTCATACACATTCCTCCATCCTTTTCCCTAGTTTTCTATTTACTAATCTGCTCCCTGCCATCTTTTTTCTATGCAGAGAGCTTTTTATTAGTATCTTTATTATTCTTTTGCTGCTTTCAAAGCACGGTATTCTTCTCCTTTTTCCAAATGCTCATCTACCAGCCATGTTATCTCATCTTCTTTTGTGCTGTCTGGAGCAATTCCCACATACACGCCATATCTCTCATACAAACCACCATAGCTTACGCCATCCTCTGCAAGTGTAATAGAAAAATCCTGATCTGCTACTGCATTGTTGGCAGACTCCAAAATCCTCTGGGCATAATCTACCGCTTCCTCAGATGTCATATCATCCTCTACAGACATAACGATCGTAATCTCTGCTGTCTCATCGTTTACAAATACAGAAACATCCGTCATTTTGGGATAGGCGTTTGTATTTCTGAGTACATCATCAATGTCACTCACGCCCTGCTCCCAGTCGAGAACAATGTCATCATGTATCTCTGTATCCGGTACTGGAATAGCCATTGTTTCTGTTTCAGGAACTGTTGTCTGATTTGTCACTGTACGCTCTGTACATCCAGTCATCAATAACATACTGCATGCCAATATCGCAATTATTTTTTTCATAAATTTGTCCTTTCCTTTTTCATGAAACCATTTGATTGATTGCTACTTGATGTTCTTTTCCTGACTCTCTCCCATATTTGTAGTCTCACCAACAATATAAATTGGTCTGTTCTTTAATTCTGTGAAAAGGATCGCAATATACTCTCCGATAATTCCCACGATCAAAAACAGTACGGCGAACATGAAACAGAGCAAGACAACAATTGTAGCATATCCACTGGGAGTTCCCACTTTAAGCCAGCTATAGATTGTATAGATCATCATCACAAAGCCTAATATTGCAGAAAAAATACCCGCATAGATTCCCAGACGGAGCGGCATATTAGAAAAACACATGATCGTATTCATAGAAAAAGCAAACAGTTTCTTTATGTTATATTTACTCTCCCCTGCCACTCTCACTCCTGCCTCAAATTCAATGGTTGTCTTTTTAAAACCAATATTTTGTACAAATCCTCTGAGAAAACGAACTTTCTCTCTATAATCCTTTTTTAACACCTCTGCCGCCTGACGGTCAATACCAAAAAAATCAGAGGCATTGTTTTCAAATTTGACATCCGAAAGCATATTGATCACCTTATAAAAACCTGCGGAGGTTATTCTTTTTAGCCATCCTGCGGACGCATTCTTTGTGCGTACCATATTGATGATCTGATATCCTTCTTCTATCTTTTGGATGATCTTTGGAATGTATTCCGGAGGATGCTGTAAATCTGCATCCATGCATATGATACAGTCTCCCTGACTATAATCCAATCCTGCTATCATGGCTGCCTCATGTCCAAAATTCCTTGAAAAACAAACAATTTTAGCTTTTGGATTCTCTGATGCAATGGAGTGCAGCACAGACATACTGGAGTCTGTACTGCCATCATTGACAAATATCATTTCATAATCCCATGTTAATTCTTCCAGCACACGCCGGGTTTCCTGATAGAAACGTGCCAGTGCCTGTTCTTCATTATAAACAGACACCACAATGGAAACTAGTTTTTTCATTCTTTTGCCTCTTTACTTTGCTGCTTTTGATTTTCCTGATCTTCCATTTCGTCATCAAAAACCTGTATTTCTATACTGGAATGGGTTGGAACACGTTTTTCCTTTGGAGGAAGCTGCATATAATCACCATATACAATCTCCAAAACTTGATGCCATCCCTGCGGAACCATCAATTTTGTATCTTCAAACTCCATATCTTCCACATGTTTACACCATGCTTTTTCCAGTGTTACATAAAGATAATCTGGCTGATAATTACTGTAATAGTAACGCTCACATTTCTTTTTTCTACTGATTAAGGAAAGTTTCCTCTGCATCCAAAATAAACTTTTCATAGGAAGTAATTTTCCTATTGTTGCGGAAACTCCCACCAACATTTTTTCCTTAAAACTATACTTACTGTAATCTAAGTGATAGCGATGTCCCATCGCCATACCATATATCATCTGCTGACCAAACTTAACCAGTTTTGCCTTCCCATCCTGATCTGGCAGCTTATCCAGAATAAACAGATCTACCCAGATATGATTTAATTTTCCATCATAAAATTGCATTTCTTCGTTATCTTCATGCATCTGGCTATTCAAATACAGGATTCTTGGCGTAAAATCATAAAATACCTTTCCTCCTTGTAATTCATCTGGCATCAAAAGCTCCATTCCTTTTGGAAGTTCACGTTTTGCAACTCTGGCAAATGCCTCAAAATGGTTTCTGGTAAATACCACATCTGCATCATCATCCCATGGAATAAAACCGTGATGGCGCACAGCTCCGATCAGAGTACCGGAATCTAATGCATACTGGATCTTATATTTTCTGCAAATGCGGTCAATTTCTTTTAAGATCTTTAAACTTGCATGGTGAACATGGCCTAAATCATATGTTTCTGCCATTATTTCCCCTCCCATCTTCTATCGATCAGCGACTGCCTCCCTGATCGTCTTAGCCATATAGTCGATCATTTCATCATTCATTCCAGGATATACTCCTACCCAGAATGTATCACCCATGATCCGGTCTGTACAGGAAAGATCTCCTACCACACGAAATCCTGTGTTGCTCTTTCTCATTTCATCAAAACAAGGATGTTTTATCAGATTTCCCGCAAACAACATTCTTGTCTGCACACCTTTACTCTCCACATATTGAACCACTTTATTTCTGTCTACTCCCTCTTTACAGGTAATAAGGAAACCAAACCAACTTGGATTGGAATGTTCACATGGTGTTGGCAAGATCAAACGGTCTGACAGATCTTCCAAAGCATGATATAATCTGTCAAAATTGTGTCTTCTTCTCTCTACAAAAGACGGGAACTTTTTCAGCTGCGCACAGCCGATCGCTGCCTGCATATCGGTTGCTTTTAAATTATATCCAAAATGAGAATAGACGTATTTATGATCGTATCCCAATGGCAGTTCCCCATACTGCCTGTCAAAACGATGTCCACACAGATTGTCACGTCCGGATGGGCAGACACAGTCTCTTCCCCAGTCTCTAAAAGAACGGCTAATCTTGTTCAAAAGCGGATTATCTGTATACACAGCTCCCCCCTCTCCCATTGTCATGTGATGTGGTGGGTAGAAGCTGGATGTGCCAATATCTCCGATCGTACCAGTCAGTTTTTTCTCACCATGGATCTCATATTCACTTCCCAGTGCATCACAGTTATCTTCCACCAGCCATAGATTATGTTTGTCACAAAATTCTTTGACTGCTGTAAGATCAAATGGATTGCCCAGAGTATGAGCGATCATCACCGCTTTTGTCTTTTCGGAAACTGCTTTTTCCAGCATGGTCACGTCAATATTATACTGAGGGATCGTCACATCCACAAATACCGGAACTGCACCATACTGGATCATAGGAGTCACTGTAGTCGGAAATCCTGCTGCCACAGTAATGATCTCATCTCCACGTTTGATCTGACGATCTCCCAAAAGCGGGGAAGTCAGTGTCATAAACGCTAAAAGATTAGCAGAAGAACCGGAGTTTACCAGAGAACAATATCTTACCCCAAGATATTTCGCAAGATCTTTCTCAAATTCATCTGTATAACGACCGGAGGTAAGCCAGAATTCCAGACTGGAATCAACCAGATTTACCATCTCCTCTTTATCATATACACGAGATGCATATGGGATACGGTCTCCTTCCTCATACGGTTTCTTTTTGTGGAATGTATCACAATACTCTGCTACCTGCTCTAAAATTGCAGCTCTTGCCTGCTGCTCATCCATATGTTCAAACATTATTTTTCTCCTTATTCAAAAAATTCCCGAATCTGCTGTCTGGTTACTTCCTGCATATTCTGATTCTCACAATATGCCTTTGACCACTCTACCGTCTTTAAAACTGCCTCATTGACATGGTATCTTGGCTTCCAATTCAGTTTCTTTTTAATCTTGGAACAGTCCAATTTTAAGAAATTTGCCTCATGAGGACCTCCATCATAGCGGTTTTCCCAATCCATTCCATCCCCCCATGCTTTACAAAACATTGTGACAAGATCGCTTGTACAAACACAATCTATATCATCTGGTCCTACATTATAGCATCCCTCATACTCCCTGTTCTCATACTGTAATGCAGCAATCTTCAGATAGACAGCCAATGGTTCTAATACATGTTGATATGGTCTTGTCGAATGTGGATTTCTCACAATAACCTTTTCCTGTCTCATTGCCGCACGGATACAGTCTGGAATGATCCTGTCATTTGCAAAATCTCCGCCTCCGA
>CAJMNU010000026.1 GCA_905214855.1 uncultured bacterium
TCGAACCCTGGACAAATAGATTAAGAGTCTACTGCTCTACCAACTGAGCTAAAGGTGCTTTTATGTTGTCAACTGAACAGTTTTCTCAGCGACATGTCATATTCTACAGCAAATGAGATGAAAAGTCAATACTTTTTTAAGAAAAAAATAATTTATTTGAATTTTGTGTAAAATTCATATTTTTATTGTCTAAAGCATATCTTTTGATAAGTAAATTTGTACAAGCTAGTCGATTTTTATAAAATAGTTTAATGAAATTTAGGAGTGGAAAAAGAAAGGTTTTTGATTATGAAAAGAAAAGAATTTATTGATTTTATCATTTCAGAACGTGTTTCTATACTGTTTCAGCAATATGGAATGTCACATGAAAAAAAATCAGATCAAGAAGATTTTGAAAAAAGTTTAGAGTTGTATATAGAGGGGAAACAAACAGCAGAGAGGTTGAAAGAAGAATGGGAACAGATGTTCCTTGAACGAGGAGAGTTTGAGGAACATCTGTATAGAGAAGGGGTAAAAGATGGAATACAATTACTTAGATATCTTTGGGAAAATTAATATATAGTGATACATTTAATTTTTTACATACGGGATAAAGAAAAGCTGTCAGCAATTTTTAGGAATTCGTGTACGGCACGTTTCATATAGCGGGTTCTTTTGTAATAAAAACTGACATTACGGTTAGAATCTTTGTTGTTTAACTTATAGTAAACAACACTGTCATCAGGTTTTTCACTTTTGACTAAAGTATCGCTGATAAAGGAAATGCCCATACCTTGACAGGTCAGGTTATATGCGGTGAGCTGCTGATCCAGCATCAAGACAATATTGGGAGTAAAATGATTATGGGCACAGATTTTGTCAGCTCGTATTCTTGTATCATTTCCCTCTTTTAAAAATAGGAAAGGTTTTCCTTGAAAAATATGCAGAGAAATAGAGGGGGTGTTTTCATCCAAATGCTTTCCCTCCCTGATCTGCTGGGGAGAAAGCCATGTAGGATGATGCATGTCATTTGGAATATATTTTCTAGGTACAGCAAGAACCAGCTGTTCTTTCGCAAAAAAGTGACTTTCATATAAGGTTTCATCGAAACAATAATTATCAATCACTAAATCTAAAGAACCTTCAAACAATTCTTTTTCTAACATTCCTGTATTTGTTTCAACAAGATTGATCGTAACCTGTGGAAATGTTTCAGAAAAACATTGAATGAGTGGAGGAAGAACAAAAGACGTAAAAAATGTTGTACCACCAATAGAGATAGAACCAGTTTTCATGTTTTCTAAGTCATTTTTGAAATTATCAAAACTTTCTTCAACCTCCATGATTTTTTTTATGGATTCTATGTATGCTTTTCCACATTCGGTTATCTGGATTGGGTTTGTACTCCTGTCAAAAATTGTACAGCCAATCTCATGTTCCACTTTTTTGATTGCTGCACTGAGTGATGGTTGTGAGATATAGAGGTTTCGGGCTGCTTTGGAAAAGCTCATTTCTTGATAGACCTCATATACATATCGCATTCCTTTTAACATTGTTCTGTTTCACACCTCCAGTTGATAATAATCACCATCATTAGGTAAAATCTTCATATAGTTAAATATCTATATTAATATACGGATTAAAGTATTTGATTCTATAATAGAGGCAAATTATAATAAAATCAAGGAGAAGAAAAATAGTTGATTTCACATATGTTGAGTGATTATAAAGGGGAAAAAGTATGGAAAATACAAGCAATACAAATAATATTTATAATACAAACAATATAAATAATACAAGCAATACAAATAATGAAGAGAATAGTAATACAATAAAATATCGTCTGGAACATGATTCGATTGGTGAGAAGAGAGTTCCAGCAGATGCATATTATGGAATTCAGACATTGAGAGCCTCTGAGAATTTTTATATCACTGGATTAACGATGCATCCAGAGTTGATCAATAGTGTTGCTCAGATAAAAAAAGCGGCTGCAATCACTAATTTTGAGATCGGAGAGTTAGATCGACGCCGTACAGATGCAATTGTCCGTGCCTGTAATGAGATCATTGCAGGTAAACTGCACGATCAGTTTATTGTAGATCCTATTCAGGGCGGAGCAGGAACTTCTCTAAATATGAATGCAAATGAAGTGATTGCGAATCGGGCTTTGGAGATTTTAGGGGAAGAAAAAGGAAATTATGAGGTGATCAACCCAAATGATGATGTCAACCGTGGGCAGTCTACCAATGATGTATTCCCATCTTGTGGAAGAATGACAGCACTTCGCTTGATCTGTTTAGCACAGGAACAGCTTCGCCGTTTGTATGATGCACTTCATGACAAGGCAAATGAATTTGATCGTGTGATCAAGATGGGAAGAACACAGCTTCAGGATGCAGTTCCTATTCGTTTGGGACAGGAATTTCGTGCATATAGCAATGCAATTATGCGTGACATTAACAGATTTGAGAATGCGAAAGATGAAATGAGCATACTGAATCTAGGTGGAACAGCAATTGGAACTGGATTAAATGCCGACGTACAATATCTTCATCGTGTCGTAAAAAATATTTGTTTTTTGTCGGGGTTAAATTTGGTACAATCGTATGATCTTATTGACGCAACACAGAATCTGGATGCATATGTAACAGTATCAGGAATTATAAAATCCTGTGCAGTCAATCTTTCTAAGATGTCCAATGACCTTCGCCTGATGTCTTCTGGACCTAGAACAGGATTGGGGGAGATCAATCTTCCGGCAAAACAGAATGGATCATCTATTATGCCAGGAAAAATCAATCCTGTTATTCCAGAAGTGGTAAATCAAGTGGCATTTAACATTATTGGAAATGATATGACGATCACAATGGCAGCTGAGGCTGGACAATTAGAATTGAATGCATTTGAGCCGATCATTTTTTACAATCTCTTCCAATCTATTGAAACACTGACATTTGCAGTGAAAACACTGGTAGATAACTGTATTGTAGGAATTACGGCAAATAAAGAACATTGTCGTGAATTAGTAGATAATAGTATTGGTATTGTGACAGCAATATGTCCATATGTTGGCTATGAAAAGGCATCTCAGATCGCAAAAGAGGCACTTTCCAAAAATATGAAAGTGCGGGATCTGATACTTAGGGATAAATTGATATCTGAAGATCAAATTGACACTATTTTAGATCCATTTACTATGACAGAACCGGGGATTTTGGGAAAAGCAGAAAATATTCCGCCTATACGATAAATAGATTCACATAGAGGATAAACATATGTAATCTAAGATAGATCATGATTTTAGAACTCTCCACTGATTTTAAAAAGACACAGTGGAGAGTTCTTGTTGTATATACTCAATAAAGAGACGTGCAGCATCGGAAAGAGAGCCAGACCATACAACAAGATCTCTGTAAGACAGGGAAGAGGAAGACTCAGGAAAAACAGTATCATTGGTATGTAACTGTTTTTGACGAAGACCTTCACGAAGAAGAACTTCTTCCCTACATGGAGAGGAGAGAAGATAACTCCCAGGAATACTGGAAAGACACAGTAGTTGAGAGGAATCATTTGGAAGAGCAAACTGTCCATTTAGAGCTTCATGACTTTGGCTGTTGATGATCTGAGGATATGGTTTTAAGTCATGGAGAGAAAGAGAACGGCGTGAAGCAAGAGGATGTCGTTTGCTCATAAGCGCAACCATTTCAAATTCCCATAAGGATACAGAAGAAAGATTCAGGGATGAACATTTGTGTTCCCAATAGAAAGAATCCTGACTGCGGATGCGAAAAATACCAAGATGGCATTGTTTGGATACCAAATGTTCTAAAACATCTTCTGATGTTTGGGCTGGGGAGAGAGAAAATTGTAAAAGTTCTTTATGGTATGTTGTAAGCCATCGGGAAACTGCAGGGGTTAAATAATGAAGTTCTTCTATATGAACGGCACAGACGGACACTGTGTTTTTTCCTGCATGTAAAATATGATCTACAGGCTGATAGAGATGAAGTAACTGGTCTGTCTGGTCTAATATTTCTCTTGCATATGCCAGAAATTCCATTCCATTTCTGGTTAATTGTACTCCGCTGGAAGTTCTCGTAAAAAGCTCACATTCAATTTCTGACTCTAATTCTTTGATACGTTTTGATATAGCTGACTGGCTGATACCAAGTTCTTTTGCAGCCCGATTTATAGATCCTTTTTCTGCTGTTTTAACAACATATCTCATCTGTTCTAATTCCATGTTTTCCTCCTTATACGCACATGATTATATCAAAAAGTAATAACATATATTCATAGTATACATATTATATGCATAAATGTAAAGGGGAAAGAAGATGTCAGTTTGACTTGCGTGAAGGCAGGGAAAGAGATATAATTTAAAAGACTGAATGGAGTGCAATGTGTCGAACTATTTCCTTATCTAATGTGTCGTAAAACTCCCTATTTTATCTGTAGAGAGTGTCAACATAAAATTTTAAAAGGAAGAGATATTTTTTTAAAGAGATAATGGAATGCAAACAGACAGAAAATGAAGAAATGAAAGAAACAGGCGTTAAAAAGGAGAGAGACAGAATGAGGAATGAAAATGCATATATTGTAAGTATTTTGGAGAAGATTGTGAATATCCCCAGCCCTTCTGGATGTACAAAAGAAGTGATGAAAGCTGTGGAAGAAGAAGCTGTAAAATTCGGGTATCCTGTGACTTATAATCGAAAAGGTGGTATGATCATCACAGTGCCGGGAAAGACAGAAAGCGTTCTTGGGGTTTCTGCCCATGTAGATACTCTTGGAGGAATGGTGCGTGCAATAAAGAGCAATGGATATCTCTCTATGGTATCTATTGGAGGTTTTATGATGGAATCTGTAGAAGGAAGTTATTGCCGTATCCTGACAAGAGATGGAAAAGAGTTTACTGGTACAATACAGAGTATAGCTCCTTCTGTACATACACATGACGATGCCCGTACATTGGAAAGAAAAGAAAAAAATATGGAAATCCGTCTGGATGAAAAAGTATTTACGAAAGAAGATGTAGAGGCGCTTGGAATCAGTGCAGGAGATTTTGTAGGATTTGATCCGAAGTTTGAGTACACAAAGAGTGGTTTTATAAAGAGCAGACATTTGGATGATAAGGCATCTGTTGCTGTGATCCTTGGTCTTTTGAAATATATGTCTGAGAAGGGAGTAAAACCAGAGAAGACATTGAAGATCCTGATTAGTAATTATGAAGAAGTAGGATTTGGATGCAGTTATATTCCACAGGATGTAGAAGAGCTTCTGGCTGTGGATATGGGAGCAATTGGAGATGATCTGACAGGAGATGAGTATACAGTTTCTATCTGTGCTAAAGATTCCTCAGGACCATATGATTTTGATATGACAAATAGGCTGATTGCCTTAGCAAAGGAAAAGGGGATCCAGTATGCAGTGGATATTTTCCCACATTATGGTTCTGATGTGTCTGCTGCTTTAAAGGCAGGAAATGATATCCGTGGTGCTTTGATCGGTCAGGGTGTCAATGCTTCTCATGCAATGGAAAGAACACATATCAGTGGTCTTGAGCAGACATGGAAATTATTGGCTGCATATGTTGGTGTGCTTTAAAAAAAAGTAAAAAACCGATCATTTTTTGTTATTTTTTTCCAAAAAAACTGTAAGAAATCCTCAGAAATAATTTATAGGTTTTTCTGAGGATTTATGCTACTATGAAACCGTAAAATAAAAAAATACAACAAACAAGTTGTAGAATTACAGGAGGCGAATATATTATGTTAAAACGGTTTGTTTCAGTAGCTGCAAGTATAGCTTGTGCAGTGATGCTGATGACAGGAGGTACTATGGTTAGTATGGCAGAAGAGAGAGAGCCACTTTTAGAGCCTGTAAGGTTTTATGGAACAGTAGCAGAAGAGACAGAAAATACAATTTTATTAAATACAGAACAGCAGGGAGAGATCATTCTCCATATTTCAGATGAGACCAGAATTCTGGGGGCGGTAGATGGTATGCCGATCGATATGGAAGATGTCAGTGTGGGAGAAAGCATTTATGCATATACAAGTCCGGCTATGACATTAAGCCTTCCGCCACAGAGTCATGCAATTTTGATCTTGGCAGATATTCCAGCAGATTTTAAAGTTCCATCTCTGGAGAGAGTGGATGATCTTGTGAAAGAATCTGAGGGAAATTATGTGGTAGAGACCGTATCTGGTGCAGAATATACGATCAATAAGGACACTGTGACACTTCCATTCCTGACAAGAAATATGGTAGGACCAGAGAGCTTGACAGAAGGAACACAGTTCCTTGTTTGGACGACAGCAGCGCAGCCTGAGACAGCAACAAAGATTATTATTTTTGCGAAGGGACAGCTTAGTGGAGATAATTTCAGCGATGACGATGATGACGATACAGACAGTCCATTTGAGCAGATTTCCAAAGATGGATGGAGCAAAGAAGATGGAAACTATTATTTTTACAAAGATGGAGTAAAGCAGACTGGATGGATCTTGGATGCAGGAAGCTGGTATTATCTGGATTCAGATACAGGCGTGATGCAGACTGGTTTTATTGAGGATGATGGGAAAGTTTATTATCTGCAAGAGGATGGAAGAATGCTGACAGAGCCAAGAACATTTACTCCGGATGCAAATGGAGTGCTTCATTAAAAATAGTTTCCCATCAAGGATATGGAAGTGGGTTATGGAATCTCCCATGTCTTTTGCAGAACAGGCAGCTTTCAAACAGAGTTGGGGCGACCGATGGGAAATGAAACAAAAATAATAAGATAAAAAATAAGACAATAAACAAGACAATAAATAGGATACAGCGCAGATAGTGTTCGATCTATCTGCGCTGTTTTTTGTGTATCATGTTCTGTTTTAATCTGTTTGATTTGTTTGTGAATAAGAAGGAGGAGACTGGATCGGAAAGCAAAGTTCTGCCTTGAAGAAATCTCCATCAATATAGATCGTAAATGTGCCTTTTTGCAGTTCAGTCAGGTTTTTGGCAATGGAAAGACCAAGACCGCTTCCCTCTGTACTTCGGGAAACATCACCACGTACAAAACGCTCTGTCAACTCTTCAGGACGTATATTTAATGGATTGGCGGAAATATTTTTGATCGTAAAGTATACATTGGATTCTTTTACAAAAACGTCAATATATACACGACTCTGTTCCATTGCGTATTTACATGCATTGTTGTATAAGTTTTCCAGTATTCTCCACATGCGTCGTCCATCTGCTGCAATGATAATGCTTTCTTTTGGGAGATTCATTACCATAGAGAGGTGTCTTGAAGCGAATTTTTCTTCGAATTCACCAGCAGTCTGTTGGACAAGTTCTACAAGATCGATATTCATGATCTCAAGTTTCATGTTTCCGGAACTTGCCTTGGACGCTTCAACCAGATCTTCTGTCAGTGTTTTGAGACGCTGGGATTTTTGATCTAGTACCTCCAAATATTTAAGGATCTTGGGATCTGTGATCTGTTCTCTTTTTATCAGATCCACATAGTTTATGATAGAAGTCAGAGGTGTTTTGATATCATGTGATACATTTGTGATCAAATCCGCTTTTAAACGTTCGCTGCGGACTTTTTCCTGTAATGCGGTTTCCAGTCCGGAACTGATATTGTTGATATTTTCTGCCATTTCCCGTTCTTTTCCAGAAAAATCATCCAGATGAACTTTGTAATTGGTCTCTCCTGAGGCAAGATGCTGGAGAGCTGAGTTGAGTTTATCCTGCTGGATCGCACTTAACAAAAGATGATAGAGCAGAAAGAGGCTCAGACCAATCCAGAGAAGTAGGAGTGGGATACTGAAAAGACTCCACAGCTGTCCCGGATACATAAACAGGAGATAACTTCCTGCTCCAATCAGAATGGTGCAGGCGATCAGGTAGGATATCGAGATGATCAGTAAAGCAACAGAAAATCTCTTGTGGGAAATCGAGAGGCGCATAGCGTGGATGCAATGGCTTGTTATACTATTTTCCCATATTGTTTTTGCTTTATAGCGCCGCAAAAGACCAAATGAGGTAAAGAATGCAGCGAGATAGAATACAAGGATAAGCAGGATCTTTTCCCAATAAAACCAATGTTCCACAGGTACAAGGATATGAATTAGCTTACAACCGATCCTCTGGTATAAAAATAGCCCGATGAGTGTTCCAATCAGACAGAAAAATAGGAAAAATTCTGTCTTTATCTGGTCAAATTTGTGGAGATGGATCTCTCCAGAATGATCCTGATGTCCAGAATATACGATGAGAGCGAGAAACGTAACCAGACAGATCAGAAGGCTGAATGTAGTCAGCCACAGGCTTTGGATATAGGTTGTGCGTGTTTCCTGATATGATATGGATGCTTCATAGTACATATCTTCATACGGGTAAGAGGTATCAATGAGAAGCCAGATATCATATGTACCGTTTTCGTAGGGAGCAGCCTGTTCTGCTGTCACATTTAAAGAGTGGATGGGCTGGGAAAAATTGGTGAAATCATTAGGAAGTTCACTGGCAATATAAATATATTTTCCGACCTTTTTCCATTCTTCCATGGAGATCTTAGGGGCATTAGAAAATAAAATAGGCTGATCTGATTCCTGATCTTTATATGTGATCTGAAAATAAAAGTTTGTCTGGTTGGTCAGGAAAAATTCATTTACATAGTAGTAAGCCCCAAGATAGGTAAGTACCTCTTTGGAAAGTTCTTCCATAGTCGTTTCAGCGGCAAGAGTCTGTGCGGCATTCAGATCATCTGTATTGTACTTGGGATCATAGGCTTTCCAGTCAACAAGAAAAGTTTCTGTATCTGTGCCAGAAAGTGAAGTTGGCTCAAAAGCGACATTCCAGTTGGGATCAAGATAGTATCCATGCGATTTTGCATATAGGATAAATTCATTTATGGAATAACTGCACATGTCACCGGGTCCATAATAGGTATCTACGATGACTTTTGAATAATCCACCTTTCCATTGGTCTCAAATGCATCACGGCATTGTACATACTGAAAGATCTTCCATGCATCTTCCTTGACCTGATCAGAGAAGAATGCAGTATCTTCATAGGTTTCTGTGCGAAGCCATCCGATTCCGTGACCATAGTGTTCATTGTGGTATAAAAAACCGATACAGGTCAGTGCAACTGCAATAAAACACAAATGGATCGCCAGAAGAACCGATTTTTTGAAATAAAAAGATAGAGAAGTGTGTTTTTGCATCATATCAAACCCCTGTTACTGTTTTTCGATTTTATAGCCAACACCCCATACTACCTTGAGATAGCGTGGTTCTCTTGGATTGATCTCAATCTTTTCGCGGATATGACGGATATGTACTGCCACAGTATTGTCTGCTCCAATTGCCTCTTCGTTCCAAATCTGCTCATAAATCTGATCAATGGAAAATACTTTTCCTGCATTTTTGACTAGAAGAAAAAGAATGTTATATTCAATTGGGGTCAGTTTGATCGGTTCTCCGTCTACTGTGACTTCTTTGTTCTCGTCATTGATCTGTAATCCTCCACATTTATAAATCTGGCTGCTGCCTTGCTGGTTCATATTGCCAAGCTGGGTATAGCGGCGCAGCTGAGATTTGACGCGTGCTACCAATTCCAGTGGATTAAATGGTTTGGTGAGGTAGTCATCTGCTCCGATATTCAGTCCAAGGATCTTGTCTGTATCTTCAGACTTGGCAGAGAGTATGATGATCGGGATACTGCTGGTTTCTCGGATCTTTAAAGTGGTGCGGATACCATCCAGTCCGGGCATCATCACATCTATAATAAGAAGGTCTGCTGGTTCTTTTTCCAGAATCTCCAGAGCTTCAAATCCATCATAGGCTTTTATAACACGGAATCCTTCACCGGTCAGATAGATATCGATCGCTTCCACAATTTGTTTATCATCATCACAAACTAGAATGGTTTGCATACCATATTCCTCCTTTAAAATTCAAATATTTTTGTACTATCATGAATATAAGTTTCATATAAAGATATTTATCGAGAAAATTCCTTGTTTCTTGTATATTCCTGCGGTACTGATTTTAGTATACACCATAAAAAAGAAAAAAACAGTTAAATTTTTTCTTAAAATTGTAAACGCTTACAATTTTTTATGTAAAACCTATTGATTTTTTTTTAATTTTCATATATGATGTAGTTAGTATATAGGAAAAACCTATGTATGATAGTAAACCTTTGCCAGCCCTTTCCCTGGGGCGTGTTGCCTAAATACTCAGGCAACAGAAAAGACCTCATCTTCCCCGGATGAGGTCTTTTTTTAGTGCTTGGAATGTGAATGCGAATATAAGAGGAAATGATGTAAGTACTTACAAATTCTATTGGTACTCACAGACATTAATCCAACTATTTAACAATTCCTGTTCAGCCGGACGCTTTTTGGTGAGCTGTGCAGCTGCTACGATCGGAAGCCATTTCTGTACATAACGTTTTGCTGTAGCTGTTTTTTCACAGAAAAGATTCATATACATATCAGCCAGTTTCTGATCTTCCAGACAGAAGAGGAGATATGTTCTTGCAACGTCTGCACTGGCATTGCCCTGTGTAGCATGTACCCAGTCTAATATGTACATCTTGCCTTCCGGATTTACGATGATATTGCTTGGATTGAAGTCGCCGTGGCATAACTTGGTATGTTTTGGCATACCATCAAGACGGGTCAGCAATTCATAGCGCACAGAATCAGAAATTTCGTCCAGCTCGTTGATCTGGCGGATCATCTTATCTTTTAGTTTGTTTAAAAGAGGACAGTTCTTGGAATGTACAAGAAGCTGCAGATCAACAAATTGGTTCATATAGTTTTCAATCTGTTCCGGATGTTCTTTCATTAATTGTGCTAAAGTTGGACCTTCGATAAACTCTTTAGTGATAGACCACTTGCCATCTGCTACAGTAACAGCGAGTGTCTTTGGTACATTGATATCTTCTAGTTCTTCTACACGGGCTGTGATCAGCGCCTCATTTAAAACTTCTGCTTTTGGAAAGCCTTCACAAAATTCTTTGATCGCCTTATCCCCGTCGCGATATACACATTTTGTTGCACTTTCAGAAATTAATTCTCTTGCCATAGTAAACCTCTCCTTCCGTCAATAAAAATCAAGTCAGTACAATGAAAGTTGATACATCATAAAATCCTCAAATGTTAGGATATTATCTTTTGTTTGCTCCTATTTTACTATATTTTGCCAAAAATGTACAGAGTTTTCTCAAAAAAATGTAATATTTGCACAAATTAATTTTTTAACAATGTAAGGGCTTTTGTCTGCATACTGTATCAGGAAAAACGAAAGACAGCTGTGCCATATGCTGGAAGTGGGTAGGCGATGGAGTATGGCTGACCGTCACATTCTTGTTTGACGGCACGGAATGTCTGCTTTTTGGAGCGTGCGGGGTAAAGTCCGTTTGCGCTGTCAAGGATCAGGGAATAGTTTCCTTTTTGGGGAACGCCGACACGGTAATCAGGTCGTTCCATTGGAGTGAAATTGCAGACAAAAAGAAGATTTTTTTTGCCTGTCTTGTCACGGCGTACAAAACTGAAAATACTGCGGTCTCCATCATTGGCATTGATCCATGAGAAGCCGTTCCAATCATTGTCCATAGTATAAAGGGCAGGGTAGGATGTATAGAGATGGAGCAGTCCTTTGACATAATTTTGCAGATCTTTGTGTTTTTCCTCTTCACAAAGATGCCAGTCAAGTGCTACTTTTTCGTCCCATTCATGGAATTGGGCAAAATCCTGCCCCATAAACAGCAGTTTCTTTCCGGGATGTCCGATCATAAAGGTATAACCGGCTTTCAGATTAGCAAATTTATCATCATAAAGCCCTGGCATTTTGTTGATCATGGAACATTTGAGATGCACCACTTCATCATGGGACAATGGAAGGATATAGTTTTCACTGGTAGCATATGTCATGCCAAAAGTCATCTTATTATGGTTATATTTGCGGAAATATGGATCTAATTTCATATATTCCAGAAAATCATGCATCCATCCCATGTTCCATTTGAAAGTGAAACCTAATCCGTCCTCCTCTGGCTTTTTGGTGACATTTGGCCAGGCAGTAGACTCTTCTGCGATGACCATAGCACCATTACCGCGTCTGGAAATGACACTGTTTAAATGTTTGAAGAATTCAATGGCTTCCAGATTCTGGTTGCCGCCATATTTGTTAGGAATCCATTGTCCATTTTGCCGTCCATAATTCAGATAGAGCATGGAAGCGACAGCATCTACACGAAGCCCATCTACATGATATTTCTCGATCCAGTATAATGCATTGCTGATCAAAAAGTTGGAGACTTCATATTTTCCATAATCAAATACCTTTGTACCCCAATCAGGGTGTTCTCCTTTGCGTGGGTCAGCGTATTCATAGAGCGGTTCACCATCAAATTCGGCCAGACCATGTGCATCTTTAGGAAAATGTGCCGGAACCCAGTCTAAGATGACTCCAATACCTTTTTGGTGCATGTAGTTGACAAAATACATAAATTCTTTTGCAGATCCATAGCGTGAGGTGGGGGCAAAATAGCCAGTCACCTGATATCCCCATGAACCGTCAAATGGGTGTTCTGCAATTCCCATGAGTTCTACATGAGTGTACCCCATGTCGTGTACATAGTCTGCAAGTTCATGTGCTGCTTCTTTATATGTATAATATCCGTCTTTTATGTCTCTGCTTTTTTTGCGCCAAGAGCCAAGGTGGACTTCATAGATGGAAATGGGGCTTGTGACAGGATCTGTTTGAGCACGCTTTTTCATCCAAGCACTGTCTTTCCAATTGAATTTGGAGAGATCTGTAGTAATGGAAGCAGTACCGGGGCGGTATTCTGACTGGAAGGCAAAAGGATCTGCCTTATATAGGATTTTTCCGTTTTTTGTAAAAATCGCAAATTTATATAGAGCATCAACTGAAAGATCTGGGACAAACACTTCATAAATACCTGAACTTCCCAAAAGGTGCATGGGAGTCGCTTCCGGATCCCATTGGTTGAAATCGCCCACAACTCCAACAGCGGCAGCATGGGGAGCCCAGACGGCAAAATAAATGCCGTCTTTCTGGTCTATGGTTTTTGGATGCGCTCCAAGTTTTTCATAGATTTCATAATGCGTTCCATTGCCGAAAAGATAGCGGTCAGTTTCAGTTAGAAATCCAGTTTCTTTTGTTGTGTTTTTAACGAACTTTTTTTGTTTCTTTGTTTTTGTCATGATTTTATACCTCCCCTAATGATACGATGATTCCCTGATTTTCTTTGAGTGTAACATGCAGATGACCATTTTCTATCCTGTAAGTTTCACCATGTAATAAATCTTTGACAGATGTGTTTGGACAGGAGGCAGGAACAGGAATAGAAAGTACAGCTTCCTTATCGTCATTGTTGAGGGCGGTCAGCATACAACATCCATCTTTTTCCCGTAAGAATGCATACTGGCGGTTTGTCAGGAGGAGTTCCTGATAACGTCCTTTGTGATAGGCTGGATAAGCAGTATGGATTCTGGCAAGGGAAGCGATGAGATCTGTCAGTTCACAATAGTGTGATGGAATATCAGCAGGAGAAAAAGCAGGGCGAAGTGCATCGTCACTGGTGCGGTTGCGCTGACCTTGGATTCCCCATTCACTTCCATAATAAACAGATGGGATTCCCGGAAGAGTAAACAGACAGGTGTAAACAGGAGCTAAATGCTGTTTGTTGAGCAGCTTACTGGCAATCCTATCTTCATCATGATTATCCACAAATGTATAGAGAGAAGGGGCAATCTGTTCCAGACGTTTTACATTGTGGGCAATTTCAAAGTAGTTGTGATCATTGTGACCAGAATAAATACTTTTGTGAAGTTCATAGTTAGTGACTGAGTGGAGCATAGATGGATTTACCCATCGGGAATATTCTCCATGTATGACTTCTCCCATCAGCCAGAAATCAGGTTTCATTTGAGAGGTTCTCTGACGCATTTCTTCCATAAAATGAAAATCTAAAATATTGGCACAGTCCAGACGGATGCCGTCAATATCAAAGGTATCGATCCAATACTGGATCACGTCAAATAAATATTGGCGGACTTCTGCGTTAAAAAGATTAAGACAGGGAAGTTCATAGTGTCCTTGCCAAGCCTCATATCCAAAAGAATCCCCCATAGGACTGCCCCAACTAAAATTGATTCCCTTATACCAGTCACGGTAATGGGAGGATTCTCTTTTGCTTTGTATATCTTGGAATGCGAAAAATTCTCTTCCAGTATGATTAAAGACTCCATCCACAACCACGTGTATCCCCTCTTTATGACAGAGAGAAACGAAACGGGTAAAATCTTTTGTGTCTCCTAAACGGCGGTCAACCATTTTGTAATCTCTTGTATCATAGCCATGTGTGCTGGATTCAAACAGCGGACCAATATAGATAGCCGTCATCCCTAGTTTTTTTAAGTGAGGAATCCATTGTTCCAGTTCCAAAAAACGATGTGCTACCGGTTCTGTGCTGATATTCTCTCTGGGAGAGCCGGTCATTCCCAGAGGATACATGTGGTAAAATACAGCTTTTTCATACCACGTACTCATACGTCTGTCCTCCATTGTCCTGTATTTGATCCTGTTACAGAGACAGTTCCTGCTTTTTTGCTCTTCTTAAAAGAAACTGATATCGAAGCTGGGCAGCATTCATCTCGTAGATGTAACAGTCCACTAAAAGTGGATCGGATACCTCCTCAAAATGGTTTCTTGCCAGCTGCAGTTGTCCCTGTGTCTGCTGGATCTCTGTTTTTAACCTCTGATCGATCTGAGGTTTTTTCTTTGCTTTTTTAAATATGCAGATATTCATTTTTGCTCATCTCCTAATAGAATAACAATATACGGTTTGTCCGTATCATATATACAAAAAGAAATTCGTGTGGTTTTGTATAGAATATGATTTTCTATGCCTATAGTATTGTTATTCTCTGGGAACTTATACATTCATATCCAAAAATTGAGTGAGCATATTTCCAAGTTCCATAAGGCGTTTGGTTGGTTCTTCAACAGTGAGAAAATAATAATTGCAAGTACCTTTTCTTTTTACTCCAATCAGACCAGCATTTTTCAGTATTTTTAGATGATGTGAGATTGCTGGACGGGAAAGACTGGTCTTTTCTGTGATCTCCTTTACGTTGAGACCTCCCTGACTGGATGTGAGGGAAGCGGCGAGAGCTTCAATGATCGTAAGCCGGACTTCATCACCCAATGAAATAAACAGAGGCATACAATCATGAAACAGAGGCTGAAGATCCTTTGTAGAAATCATGAATTCATCCCTTTCGTTTAAAAATTTAAACTAAAGGTATTTTAACATTTTGACGGAAAATAGTCAATTGATTTAAGTGAAATTATTTAAAATATACAAAAGTGAGGAATGGAAAAAAGTAAGGAGCGTTTGACAAATCTTTCTATAATGGTTACACTAAACTTACATTGAAAAAAGGATGCAGAAAGGATGAGGATTATGTGTCAGAATTGTAAAAAACCATATTATATTACAACTGCCATTGCATATACATCCGGAAAACCACATATTGGAAATACTTATGAAATTGTGCTTGCAGACAGTATTGCCCGCTATAAAAGAGAGCAGGGGTTTGATGTACGTTTCCAGACTGGTACCGATGAGCATGGTCAGAAAATTGAGATCAAGGCAAAAGAGGCTGGTGTAACACCAAAAGAGTATGTAGATAAGGTGGCTGGCGAGATCAAAACGATCTGGGATCTGATGAATACTTCCTATGATAAATTTATC
>CAJMNU010000027.1 GCA_905214855.1 uncultured bacterium
ATCAGGGTAATCGTTCCATCTTCCACATAGGGAAGAAGATAATCCTGTTGTCCTCTGTTAAAACGATGGATCTCATCAATAAACAGAATGGTTTTCCTTCCATACATACCACGCAGTTTCTTTGCTGCATGTATAACTTCCTCCATATCTTTTTTTCCTGCTATGGTTGCGTTGATCTGCCTAAACTCAGAACTTGTTGTGTTCGCAATCACCTTAGCAAGTGTTGTTTTTCCAGTTCCCGGAGGTCCATAAAAAATCAATGAACTTAATTTATCTGCCTGTATTGCACGATATAACAGTTTATCTTTTCCAATCACATGTTTCTGCCCTACCACCTCATCCAGTGTTGTTGGGCGCAGTCTGGAAGCCAAAGGTCCTTCCGCTTCCATTGTACTCTCTCTCATATAATCAAACAGATCCATGATCCACATTCTCCTAAACTAATCAATCAATAATTCATCTACTGTGACAAAAGTATACCCTTCCTTCTCAAGGGTGTCAATGACCTGCAAAGCTGCTTCTACTGAAGTCTGAAAAATATCATGCATCAAAATAATATCTCCATCTTCTGTATCTTTCAATATTTTTTGTACTGTCTTTGCTGTATTTTGATATTTCCAGTCTAAAGAATCCACCGTCCAAAATACTGTTGTCATATTCACATCATTTTCCAATATATCATTCCAATCTCCATATGGTGGTCTTAAATATCTTGGGGGTTCTCCTATTATAGAGGCAATCAACTCATTATTTTTCTGGATCGCACTAAGGACTATATTTTCCTTTGTTTTTGTCAGCTGCTGATGCTTGTAACTATGATTTCCGATCAAATGCCCTTCTTTCTTCATTCTTTTTACAATCTCTTCCTTTCCTTTTATATTCTCTCCCATCAGAAAGAATGTAGCTTTGACCCCTCTCTCTTTTAATCCATCCAAAAGCATTGGAGTAAACTTCTCATGAGGACCATCATCAAATGTCAACGCTGCCTGCTTGACCATTCTGATATCCGCTTCAGGCTGGTCTGCTGCCCGAACATCCCCATTTTTCACCCATATCTGAAATGCTGTCAAAATAAGCAGCACATCCACCGCCAAGATCACCCAAAAAAACAAAATCTGTCGTTTGATATTCATTTTGACCTCCGAAACAGTCTATCCTCTCTACTCTTAATATTACTCTTAATATCACCACTATACGAAATACAAAGTTCGGATATGACTATAGCAGAGAAATACCTCAAGACAGAATCTCTATGTGCTAAAAACGTTTCATTGAAAAACTGCCTGACAGCATACTGCCAGACAGTTTCATGAAAACTTTTATTTTAATCTATGGAGGCTTTCCATATTTTGACACTCCCCACGGCTAACACAGGGAGTTCTACGACACATTGGATAACTATTATCTCCGACTCTCAAGAAAAATCATTTCACTTCTGTTACACAGCCTCCAGTGCAATCTTCATCATATTGGTAAAAGCATTCTCACGCTCTTTTGCTGTAGTAACCTCTCCTGATACAAAAGAATCAGAGATTGTCAGCAGACATGCTGCCTTCTTCCCCAACACTCTCGCATTATGAAATAGAGCAAAGCTCTCCATCTCCACACACTGTGTCTGACTTCTTTTTTGCAATTCCTGATACGTTCCTACATGGTCTGATGTATAAAATACATCAGAAGAATGGACTCTCACAGGTGTCAGTTTGATCCCCAATTTTTTTGCCGTCTGTAAAAGGTGTGCATTTAATTCAGAATCTGGATATACAATATCTTTCTCATATCCACTCTGTACCTTTGCAAATGTTGACTGACTCCAAGAACTTTCAGCCAAAACCACATCATATAAGTTTAATTCTGGTACATAAGCACCCGCAGAACCAATCCTAATAATTGTTTCCACCTCATACATTTTAAAAAGTTCATAGGAATAGATTCCCATAGAAGGCATTCCCATCCCACTCGCCATAACAGTCAAAGTTTTTCCCTTGTAAGCCCCTGTATATGCATAGATACCACGTACCCCATTGGAAATCTGAACATTCTCCAAAAATGTATCTGCGATCACTTTTGCCCGAACCGGATCTCCCGGCATCAATACTGTTTTTGCAATATCTCCAAGATTTGCCTGATTATGTGGTGTTGCCATACAACCGCCTCCTTTTTTGCATTTATTTCATCTTTTCTTGATTTTTCACGCTCTTCCCCTTCTTCTTACAGCATACGCAATTTTAACACAAAAGTAAACAGATATTTCTGCATTTCTATTGAAACAAATTTTACTTACTATGATATACAAAAGACGGTTCTTGAACCAAAGTCCAAAAACCGTCATATGTATCTTATCTTCTATACCCTAAGTTTATCCGAATCTTAGTTTATATAAATCTTACAAAAAGATATCTGCAAGGTCCTCTGATCCAAGATCATTATGCCAGAATCATCTTATATGCTTCTGCCATTCCATCTTTCTCGATCTTCTCACAATACTCTTTTACCATAGGGATCATCTCTGTCAGATCTGCATGCCAGTAGTCTTCTCTGTTCATGATATCCTCTACAGAAGCAGTCTTCATAAACTCTAAGATCTCCTGACCATCATTTGCCTTATCTGTTCTATAGAACTCGATCAATGCAGCCATAGAGAATGTCAGTGCCTTTGGATAAGAACCAAACTTCTCTTTGTATTCCAGAATAGTCGGAAGTACACGAACCTGAAACTTACTTACAGAGTTCAGTGCAATAGACAAGAGCTGATGTTTGATGAATGGATTGGAAAATCTCTCCAGAACATCCTTTGCAAACTGTACATCTGTCTCTGTATTTCCAAGTGTAGGAACAATCTCATCAAACAGACATTTTTTCAGGAATGCACTTACTGTCTCATCCTTTAAACATTCACCTACAGTCTGAAGTCCGTACAGGTATGCACCTAATACCATAGAAGTATGACCACCATTTAAGATACGTACTTTTCTCTTCTTGTATGGTTTTGCATCATCTGTCCAAACGATGTTATATCCTGCCTTCTGGAATGGAAGCTCATCCTCATGATGTCCCTCGATAACCCACAGATGGAAGATCTCTGCTGTATCAATGAGGTTATCTGTATAACCGATCTGCTTTGTCAGCTCCTCTACCTCATCTCTAGGATAGCCAGTTACAATACGGTCTACCAGAGTATTGCAGAAGTCATTCTCTGTCTCCAGCCAGTTCTTAAATTCCTCTCCCAGATTCCAAAGATCTGCATACTTCAAAATACATGCCTTCAGATTATCTGCATTATTGTCGATCAGCTCACAAGGAAGAAGAATAAATCCCTTTAAGCCAAGCTGGAATCTCTTATATAAGAATTGTGTCAATTTTGCCGGATAAGATTTTGCTGGCTTATCATCCAGTTTTTCTGTACCGATATACTCGATACCAGCTTCTGTTGTATTGGAAACGATCACTCTTAAATCCGGATTCTCAGCCAGTTTCATGTATTCATCAAACTGTGTATATGGATTCAATGCTCTGGAAATAGATGTAATATGAGTATGCTCATTGACAACCTGACCTTTGTCAATACCGCGCAGGAATAAATTGTATTCACAGTTCTGATCCTGAAGCATCTGGCACATACCTTTTTCAATCGGCTGTACAACAACGATCTTTCCATCATATAATCCTTTTTCACGCAATTTGTGGAAGAAATAATCCACAAAGCCACGCAGGAATCCGCCTTCACCAAACTGCATTACTGTTTCTTTTACATTAGAGCTCATCTTGCTACCTCCACACTTTTGTAAGCGCTTACATTTTTGGCTATGTAAGCTCACGCTTTCTATTTATATAGTTTCACTATACAACATTTGAGACATAAGTGCAAGTAGTTTTTCACTTTTTTGAAAGCGCTTTCAAAATTTTTGTTATTGTTTAAACTTTTTTGAAATCATACAAAAAAAATATCCCCAAATCCCGTGTAAACACGGAATCCAGGGATAAAAAGAAGAGTCTTAATTACTTCAGAGTAACTTTTGCACCTTCTGCCTCTAATTTTGTCTTGATGTCGTTTGCTTCTTCCTTGGAAGCCTGAGCTTTTACTACCTTCGGAGCTCCGTCTACTACTTCTTTCGCTTCCTTCAGACCTAAGCCAGTTACTTCACGAACAACTTTGATAACTTTAACTTTGTTAGCGCCAACTTCTGTCAGCTCTACATCGAACTCAGTCTTCTCTTCCTCAGCTGCTGCTGCAGGACCAGCTGCTACTACAACGCCTGCTGCTGCAGATACGCCGAACTCTTCCTCACATGCTTTTACTAATTCATTTAACTCTAATACAGATAATTCTTTGATAGCTTCGATAAACTCAGCAGTTGTCAACTTTGCCATTTTTACATACCTCCATATAATAATTTACTGTTATCTTGATCTCTACAAGAAATTAAGCTTCGCCTGCTTTAGACTCTGCGATCTGATTAAGCACACGAGCCATATTGGTAATTGGGGACTGAATGCTTCCAAGCAATTTTCCAAGAAGGATCTCTCTGGAAGGAATGGTTGCGATAACCTGGATTCCTTTCTGATCGTAATATGTTCCCTCAACTACACCTGCTTTTAATTCCAATTTGTCTGCTGTCTTTGCGAACTCTGCAAGGATTCTTGCTGGAGCTGTTGCATCTGTCTTAGATACAGCCAAAGCTGTAGGTCCTTCCAGATCTGGATCCAGAGCTTCAAATGCTGTTCCTTTAGCAGCAAAACGAATCATAGTGTTTTTGTAAACCTTGTAAGTTACGCCTGCTTCTCTTAACTGCTTACGAAGTTTTGTATCCTGCTCAACAGTTAAACCACGGTAGTCAACCACAACTGCGGATGCTGCGCCGTCTAATAATTCAGCGATTTCCTTTACGATAGGCTGTTTTAACTCTACTTTTGCCATTGAATGTTGCACCTCCTTATAGATTTTCGAGGCATTGATTGCAGTCTATAAGATTTTCCTAAACGAAAAAACCTCTCTGTCCAAAAGACAGAGAGGTGGATTACAAACTACTTGCGTATGTTTTGTACTTTCCTCGGCAGGCGTTTTCATCTTATGCCATACGGCACCTGCTGTCTTCGGCAATCAATACTTGCATAATATATCATAATTTATTTTGAATGTCAATCACAAAATCAAACTTTTTCTGTTCTGATTAGTTTGTCAGCTTTGCTACATTCAGCTTTACGCCAGGTCCCATAGTGGAAGTCAATGTAACACTCTTTAAGTAAGCACCCTTAACTGTGCTTGGTTTTGCTTTCATAATTGCATCCATAAGCGTCTGGAAGTTGTCCGCTAACTGCTCCTCAGTGAAAGAAGCCTTACCAACTGGCACGTGGATAATATTTGTTTTATCAAGTCTGTACTCGATCTTACCAGCTTTGATATCGTTAATAGCTTTTGTTACATCCATGGTAACAGTACCAGCTTTTGGGTTTGGCATTAAGCCCTTCGGTCCAAGTACACGACCCAGACGACCAACAACACCCATCATATCCGGAGTAGCTACTACTACATCAAAATCTAACCAGCCTTCATTCTGGATCTTCGGAATCAGTTCTTCTGCTCCAACAAAGTCTGCGCCTGCTGCTTTAGCTTCCTCAGCCTTTGGTCCTTTAGCGAATACTAAGATTCTTACAACTTTACCAGTTCCGTGTGGCAGAACAACAGCACCACGGATCTGCTGATCAGCGTGACGACCGTCACAGCCGGTTCTCAAGTGAGCTTCAATAGTTTCATCAAATTTTGCAGATGCAGTCTTCTTTAAGATAGCAATTGCCTCTGCCGCATCATACAGATTGGAACGGTCTACTAATTTAGCAGCCTCTGTATATCTTTTTCCTCTTTTCATTATAAATAACCTCCTAGTGGTAGTGTCGGGATTTCCCTCCCACGTTTGTTACTGCTGCTCAATTGCTGTAACAAAACTATGCTTCTTGTTCATGATGTTCTGGGTTGAATTAGTCAACTACAGTGATACCCATACTTCTTGCGGTACCAGCGATCATGCTTGTTGCAGCCTCAATGCTTGCTGCATTCAAATCTGGCATCTTCAATTCAGCGATCTTCTGAACTTCTGCTCTTGTGATTGTAGCCACTTTATCTTTGTTTGGCTTTGCAGAACCGGATTTGATCTTGCAAGCTTTCTTTAACAGTACAGCAGCCGGCGGAGTCTTTGTAATGAAGCTGAAGCTTCTGTCTGCATATACAGTGATAACAACTGGAATAACCATTCCATCCTGATCAGCTGTTCTTGCATTAAACTCTTTTGTAAACTGTACAATGTTTACACCATGCTGACCTAATGCAGGACCAACTGGCGGTGCTGGTGTTGCCTTACCAGCAGGAATCTGTAATTTGATATAACCTGTTACTTTCTTTGCCATCTTAGGCACCTCCTAAATTATGTGGTATTGTCGGGGATTCTTTCCCTCCCACGAGCCGTTCCAAAGAAACGACCGTTTCCTTACTTCTTTTTAACATCAGTGAATTTAAGCTCAACCGGTGTAGCACGGCCAAACATTTCAACCTCTATCGTGATGCTCTGTTTGTTCTCGTTGATGGACTTGATATCAGCAACGGTTCCCTCCCATGTGCCGGAAATAACAACGATCATATCGCCCACTTCAAAATCAGCCTTTGGTGCTGAATTTGGAATGGCATACAAAAGTTTCTGCATTTCCTCTTCTGTCAGCGGAACCGGCTTGGATCCCGGTCCAACAAATCCGGTAACTCCACGCGTATTGCGCACAACATACCATGTCTCGTCATTCATGATCATACGAATCAAAACGTAGCAGGGGAATAACTTACGGGTTACTTCCTTTTTCACTCCGTTCTTGATCTCAACCCCTTCCTCTGTAGGAACGGATACCTCTAAAATCTGATCCTGAAGTTTACGATTCTCTATTGTCTTTTCAATATCCACTTTTACTTTGTTTTCATATCCTGAATAGGTATGAACTACATACCAACTTGCCTCTGACATTGCATCACCCTCGCCTTTACAGAATCTTACTGAGCCCAAACTGGAATACAAAATCCAGTGCTGCAATGATCGCCGCCAACACAACAGAAACTGCAATCACAGCAATTGTTTGCTTTGTAACTTTATTCTGGTTTGGCCAGATGATCTTATTGAACTCAGCCTTGACGCCCTTGAAAAAACTTTTTTTAGGAGCTTTTTCATTTTTCACTGTTTCACTCATATATTCACGTCCTCATTCTAAAAGCAGATACAATTACTTTGTTTCTTTATGCATGGTATGTCTCTTGCAGAATCTGCAATACTTTTTGGTTTCCATTCTGTCAGGATGATTTTTCTTATCCTTAGTCATGTTGTAATTTCTCTGCTTGCACTCCGTACATGCCAATGTAATTTTAACGCGCACGACTTCCACCTCCACTTAAATAATCGTTGTCATCTTCAGTCTTTGTTTTTTGAGCATAAAAAAAAGACCTAAGTTCTTCCATTCGCCCGTCCACTATATCATATTTTATGTAGAGCGTCAAGATTTTTTTCATTTTTTTCGCTTACCTGTTTTTTCATATCACCTACAGACTATCTCCATCCGCTTCCAATACAGATTGTCAATACATACACTTTTTGAATACCTGCTTTCTTTAAAGCCAATGTACATTCTTGGGCTGTCGCCCCTGTTGTATAGATATCATCCACCAAAACAGCACATGATACTCTATCTGTTCTTTTGAGATTTTCAAATGCTCCTTTTAAATTTCTTCTCCGTTCTGTTGGAGACAGGTTTTTCTGTGGATCTGTTTGTTTTCTTCGAATTAAAAGATCCGTACAAACCGGAATATTCCACTCTTTTCCAAGTTTCTGTGCCAAAACCTCTGCCTGATTGAATCCCCTCTCCCAACGTCGTCTAGGATGAATTGGAACTGGCACCAGAATATCAGGACAGATTCTCTGTATCTTATCCGTATAACGCATAACAATTTCATCTGCATAAAAATCCAGATATTCCCTCTTATTCTTGTATTTAATACCTGCCATAGAGCGACGTGCTGTTTCTTCATAATTGACAAGAGCAAAGCCTGCTTCAAATTCTTTTTTCCAACGAATACAATCTATGCAGTATTCCTGTCGTTCAGAATCAATCTCTTTCCCACATTTTAAGCACACAGGTTCTTTCACAAAATGAAGTTTGCCCAGACATTCAGGACAGATCTTCTCTCCTGTTGGATATACGATTTCATCACACACAGGACAACGTCTGGGATAAATGAGATTTAAGATACATTCTTTTTTATTTAATTTGATCTGCTATCACCCTATTCCTTTTTTATTTTCCTTTTCCGTATTTTATTTCTCTTATATCTCTTATTAAGATATATTTTATCACATTTTATCTTAATAAGCAACTATTTTAATATAATATATCCCCCAGGTTCAAAGACAGGATTTTCTTTCCATCTCTAAATCTAGGGGATAGTACTACCTTTCTTTTTCATGGACATGTGTATACATACATCTATCTTAATACACAAGAGACTATGCATTCTGATCACTCATCCAACAATTCATACACGATCGTATTGACTTTGCCTTTCTTTGTTACAATCTTTAATCTGGTATTGCCTGCCGTATATTGATAGCTCTCATCCTTCTTTTCATAACCAGTTCCATACAGTGTGGTCATATCTTCAAAACTAGATCCAATCGTAAGTCCTTCAGGCGTAGCAACCGAATCATCCAAAAGTACCACCTTTCGGATCTTCTCTTTGCCGCCTTCCTCTTCATATGTCCCCAGTTCAAATCCATCATATGTATAAATGCGGTCTGTTCCCTTATAGGATTTTCCTTCCTGTTCAAAACAATCCTCTGACTTTGTCAGCGTTTTAAAAACAGTCTCCGCATCATCATCCATATGAATGGTAGTCTTCTCGAATGTAAACACCAATCCCATGTCTTCTTTTGTAGTCTCCACAGATGCTGCCGTATTCCAATTCCATGCAAAAACCGGCACAGCACTTGCTGTTCCAAGACATGCTGCAAGAATCCCCGTCAAAAGAATTGTTCTTATTTTTTTCATGTGGATTCCTCCGTTTCCTTTTGTCTTTCTGCCTGATCCATTATTACTATACAACACCTCTTGCTGCATTGTACAGTAGGGTCATCATTCTGAAAGGAAATTGTAAGAAAACCAACTTTTATGAAAGAAAATCTTTTTTGACACTCCCCACAGCTAAAGCAGGGGGATTCTTGCTTCAACCACTACTGCATTGGCTGATACCATTCGGTATCTCAATGTCTTACACAGTGTCCACAAGCTAGATTATACTGTTCCCGTATGCCCTACGGTGCAGTCTTATATTTATTTATACTGACCGCATTTGCAGTCCTTTATTCAAGATGTTCTTGCTTGCGTTGGTATCCCTGTCATGCACTGTATGACAGTCCGGACACTCCCATATTCGCACTGCCAGATTTTTTACCAGTGGATTCTTATATCCACAACAAGAACAGGTCTGACTGCTTGGATACATAATCGGTACTTTTACAACATCATTCCCATACCATGCAGCCTTATATGCAAGCATATCAAAGAACTTACTCCATGACGCAGAACCTATGTGCTGTGCCAGCTTATGATTACGCATCATATTTTTTACTTTCAAATCTTCTATACAGATTGTTTGGTTTTCACGAATCAGTATCGTTGATTGCTTTTGTAAAAAATCGTTTCTCTGATTTGTAATCTTTTCGTGGATTAAAGCAACTTTTACACGTTGTTTATTACGATTGTTTGAGGCTTTTTGTCTGCGTGACAGTTTACGCTGTTCACGTAGGAGCTTACGCATGGACTTCTCAAGATATCTGGGATTTGGCACAACATTTCCGTTACTGTCCGAGTAAAAATCTTTGATGCCTACATCAATGCCAATGCAGCCACCCTTGTTTTGTACTGGCTGGGGTTCAAACTCCACATTTAAAACCGCAAAATACTTGCCTGTTGGAGTATGCTCAATCGTCACGTTGTTGATTTTACCAACTTCCATAGACTGGCGTACTTTGACCAATCCAAGTTTTGGAAGTTTGATGTATCTTCCCATGATACGGATATTATTCCCTTGGTTTATTGTCCGGTATGACTGGTGGCGGTTATGCTTGCTTTTAAAGATTGGGTGTGCAGCACGTTTCTGAAAAAAGTTCACAAACCCTCTGTCTAAATCACGCAGAGACTGCTGTAACGCAATAGAATCTACCTCTTTAAGAAATGCAAAATCTTCACACTTTTTAAGCTCGGTCAGCATAGCCGAAGTCTGAGCATAGCCAATCTTATTGCCATCCTCATAGGCTTCCTTACGCATAGCAAGTCCTTTGTTGTAGATGAGTCTGCAACAGCCAAATGTCTGATGGATTAGATTTTTCTGTTCCCTGTTTGGGTAGATTCTAAATTTGATACCTTTTTGCATTATCCCTGTTTATCCTTTTGCCTTTGCGATGTTTTCTGATTTTCGATATACTGCCTGATTACATCAAGCGGAGCACTGCCAACGGTTGATACAAAATAGCTGTTGGTCCACAGTGACGGCATTCTTGTTTTTAATGATGGATATTCACTTCTCAAAATCTTTGAAGTATATCCTTTTAATGATTTAACCGCTTTGTGAATACCGAATTGAGGGTCTGCCTCCATGAGTATGTATACATGGTCTGGCATGATTTCCAGTTCCATGATGTCTACAGGAATATTTGCAGCATACTCAAGAAGAAGTTCCTTTAATCGGGTATCTATTCCATTTGTTAAAATTTTACGTCTATACTTAGGACACCACACAACATGATATTTGCAAGAATAGACGATATTGTTATTGGATTTATATGTAATATTCATATTATACACTATTTTGAAATCTAATACAAGCGTATTTTGTTCCATCTTCAATTACTTGCGTAAATTCGATGGAAGTGTCTTATATAGCTAAAGCAAGGGGTTTTACGACACATTGGATAATTCTACTATTCTTTCTTTTAAACCAGAATACCGTTTCTGTTCCATTGCATTATCCACCATAGATTGAAATACATCCGGAAGACCTACCAGACATACACAGGATTTTGCTCTCGTAACAGCTGTGTAGATCAGATTTCTGGTCATAAGCATCCTAGGTCCTGAAAATACAGGAACAACAACCGCAGGATATTCACTTCCTTGTGATTTATGGATGGTAACAGCATAAGCAAGTTCCAATTCTTCCATCTGTTTATAACTGTACTCCACTTTTCGATTTTCATCAAATATCACCGTAACAGTCTCTGCAAAAGAATTGATCTCTTCAATTCTCCCCATATCTCCATTAAAAACGCCAAGACCTTTATCCACTGGAATATTGTAACAATTTACAGTTTCCCACTCCATCTGATAATTATTTTTAATCTGCATTACCTTATCTCCCTCACGGAAGATGGTTTCCCCCACATGTTTCTCTCTTTTTTCTTCTGAAGGTGGATTTAAAAACTGCTGCAAAATAGAATTCAGCCGTTCTACCCCCAACACCCCTTTTCGCATCGGAGTCATCACCTGAATATCAAACACACTGGCATTCACATATTTAGGAAGTTTTTCCTGAACCAATGTGATCATTGCACTGATGATCGCATCTGGATTTTCTCTCCGGATAAATAAAAAATCACGGCTTCTTTTTGACAGATTAATCTTTTCTCCCTTGTTAATCCCATGAGCATTGACAATAATATCACTCTCTGATGCCTGACGAAAAATATGATTTAATTTTACCACTGGAAAACGCCCAGACTCAATCATATCTTTCAATACGTTCCCCGGTCCTACACTGGGAAGCTGGTCCACATCGCCAACCAAGATCAGACGTGTCCCTGGATTGATCGCTTTTAACAGCGCATGGAGCAAATGGATATCCACCATAGAAACCTCATCAACGATCACTGCATCTGCTTCTAATGGATTTTCCTCATTGCGCTCAAAACGCATCCCTCGATTTCCTTCTTTTTCATCCGGTACTCCATTCAATTCCAATAATCTGTGGATCGTTCGCGCATCATATCCAGTTGCCTCCTGCATCCTTTTCGCCGCTCTTCCTGTCGGTGCTGCCAAAAGGATTTCCATATCTTCTTCCTCAAAATATCTCAAGATTGTATTGATTGTTGTTGTCTTTCCTGTTCCCGGACCACCTGTGATGATCAAAAGACCTCTGTTTACTGCCTCTATCACCGCCCGAATTTGAAGTTCATCCAAACTTACCTTTTCTTCTTTCTGTATCCCCACCAAGCGCTCCCTGATCTTCTTTTCAGGCACACTTCCCTCCAGATTCAGATCGTGAAGCATCCGTGCGGTATTTAGCTCCATATAATAATACTGCGATGCATAGACTTCCACGTCTTCTTTTCCCTGTTTCATTACCAGTTTTTTCTCCATCGCCATATCCATCAAATGCTTTTCAATTTCCTGTGCTTCTACCTTTAAAAGCTCAGATGCTGACTGTAAAAGCTCACTTTTAGGAAGATATGTATGTCCATTCGCCTGTGACTGGTATAATACATACATCACACCACTCTTCATACGATAATCTGAATCTGTAAAAATACCGACCCGTGCTGCAATTTCATCTGCGATCTTAAATCCAACTCCCGGAATGTCATCTGCCATCTTATAAGGGTTTTCCTTAATGATTCCATATAACGCCGGACCATATTCATGATAGATTTTCACTGCCAGATTCATAGAAATGCCGTAGCCCTGCAAAAAAATCATTGCCTGACGCATTTCCTTTTTTTCGCTCATCTGCTCTGCAATGGATCTTGCCATTTTGTCACTGATCCCTTTGATCTCTGCCAGACGCTCCGGCTCTTCCTCGATCATGCGAAATGTATCTGCTTTAAAGCGTCGTACAATTCTTACTGCCAATGCAGGACCAATCCCTTTGATCGCACCAGAACCCAGATATCTCTCCATAGAAGCAGTATCTTCTGGTGTCTTGATCTCATAGGATTCCACAGCAAGCTGTTCCCCATACATGGGATGTTCTGTCATATTTCCCACTGCTTCCAGCATCTCTCCCTCATTGATATACTGAAATGTACCAACTAAAGTATACTCTTCCCCCTCTGATATCAGACTCAAAACAGTATATCCATTGTCTTCATTGCGATATTTGATCCGTTCCACAAATCCTTTTACTACTGCCATCTACTATCTTTTCACCTCATCACACAGGATCACCTGCAAATTATAAAAAAAAGACCTGCGCTGGTAAGTCAGAATCTTTTCTACCGGCTCAAGTCCTTTCTATCTCTCTATAGACACATTGAAAAAATGTTTTTAATCATTAAAACGCTTTGATTTACTATCTCCATGTTCAAATTCGATGAACTTTCCGGTTCCGATCGCTACAGCTGTCAGCGGATCTTCTGCGATCATAGTTGCAATCCCTGTCTTCTCCTCAATCAGAGAATCCAGACCGCTCAATAAAGAACCTCCTCCTGTCAGCACAATACCTCTGTCGAAAATATCTGCTGCCAGCTCTGGTGGAGTGCGCTCTAATACACTGTGTACTGCATCCACGATCTGCATTGCCGGCTCTCTCAGTGCCTCTAATGTCTCATCCGATGTAACGACAATCGTTTTTGGAAGACCTGTTACCAGATTTCTTCCTCTTACTTCCATTGTCAACATCTCCGGTCTTCTTGCAGCTGCACCGATATTGATCTTGATCTCCTCAGCTGTTCTCTCTCCTATCAGCAGATTATGTTTCTTTCTCATATAACGGACCAGAGCCTCATCAAAATCGTCCCCTGCTGTTTTGATAGATGTACTTACTACTGTACCTCCCAAAGAAATTACAGCGACATCTGCTGTACCGCCTCCAATATCTACGATCATATTTCCGCATGCCTTGGAAATATCAATTCCTGCACCGATCGCTGCTGCTACTGGTTCTTCAATGATCGTCACTTCTCTGGCGCCTGCCTGATATGTTGCATCTTCGACCGCCTTACGCTCCACTTCTGTTGCTCCAGACGGAATGCAGACACTGATACGTGGCTTACGCAGTGTTCTCTTACCCACTGCCTTCTCAATGAAATACTTCATCATCTTCTCAGTAACTGTATAATCTGAAATTACGCCTTGACGCAGTGGTCTGACAGCTACGATGTTGCCCGGAGTACGTCCGATCATCAAACGTGCCTCCTCACCAATTGCTTTAATTTTCTTTGTATCACGGTCAATTGCTACGACCGATGGCTCCTTTAGAACGACACCTTTTCCTTTGATGTACACCAAAATACTGGCTGTACCCAAATCAATGCCGATATCATTTGACATCATCATAAGTTCTTTCCTCCTATATCTCTCTTTTCCACTTATCAACGCGTCAAACAACAGAAACTATGTCTTTGTTGTTATTTTTTCCATGTATTCCCATATTTCGTCTATTCTATCCTATTATATACAAAAGATCTATTTTTTAAAAGAGGTATTTTATAAATTTTCTTTTAAGAAATTCGTTGTCAACTACTAATGAAACCTCTTTTCTAGTATGCGCCAGTCCCCTTTGCCCTAAACTCTCTCCTCAAAAAAATCCAAAAAAGGTATTTTCTTCTGCTTTTCTATAATCATCATAACTTAAAAAACAGTCCTGAACTTCTAAAGCGTAGCATTCAGGACTGTCCTATCTTTTTTCATTTATGCCGGATATGGATCCATATTTTCTACTTCTACAATCCATTGACTATTATCCGGAAATCCCGGATGCTCTCTCTTACATCCTTTCCATCCCATTGCCATAAGCGGGATTGCCAAAAGCAATGAACCATTTCCTGGAAGGTAGAGAGGAAGGTCTTTTCTTGATCTTTGCATATTGTTGCCACTGGCAACATAGCTGTTTTTCATGGTATCCTTCAATAGAATATCAATTGCTGTCTCTGGTTCATTCAGTCGGACAGCTGTCATCGCCATCATAGCAAAATCCCATCCCCAAAGGCTCTGATAATCCCAGCATTCCAAGACTTTATGCAGTGTTTTCCTCATCTTTTCCTTGTCTGTCCTTTTACTGTCGATCAGACCAAATGCACCAAGCATAGATGGATGATCTTTATTGTAGCGTTCAAATGTGTCCGGACAATTTTTATGTGCCAGATACAAACCATCTTTTTCTGGCATATCTGCCATATGATCTGCCACATACTTCCACTGTTCTCTCTTTTCAGGCACTTTTCCCATACGTTCTGCCCACTGACACGCAAGATGAAGTCCTACATTCCAGTATTCCAACTCAAATGCAGGATTCACTGTCTGATCGGCTCTATGACATTCCTGAACCGGTATCACAGGAGATGGCAGTTCAAAGCAGTTCTCTTCTTCCTTCCATTCAACAAAATCGACCATAAAATCGGCACTTTCTTCCACTAATGGCCAATACGTTTCCTGAAAACATTCCTTTTCTTTGTTATCTTTCTGGCTTTCCATCTGCTGCCATGCAAGTTCCAGCATATAGATCACATGTGGCTGCTGCCAGATCAAAAGTGGTGCGATCGGAGAAGGGCAGTCTATCCCTTCAGGACCTACCATTTTGGGCCATCTTGCTCCCGCATATCCATTGCGTCGTGCATTTTCCCTTGCCTGAGGCAAAATCTCTAAATACCATTTTAAACTGCGTTCCAGTAAATCCGTATGATGCCAGAGCGGAAGCCATGCACAATGCCATAAATACATCTCCAAATGTGCTTTTCC
>CAJMNU010000028.1 GCA_905214855.1 uncultured bacterium
CCCCATCCACTGTATCAAGACAAACATTCACTTTGGCACTGTTTTTCTCAAAATTGATCGGTGTGCTCACTGTATAGTCCCTCACAAAACAAGAAGGGCGAAAAACCAGAGACACATCTCTGAAAATGCCAGAAAAACGGAATTTATCCTGATCTTCCAGATAACTGCCATCACACCATTTCAATACTAAAACGGCAAGAAGGTTCTCTCCTTCCTTGGTCTTTCCTGTGATCTCAAACTCGCTTGGACTGTGTGAAACCTGACTATATCCTACAAATTCTCCGTTCACCCACACATAAAAACAGGAGTCTACTCCTTCAAAATATAAGAATTGACGTTGTTTTGCTTCTGCCGAATCCAAGGAAAAAGTTCTGCGGTATGTTGCACATGGATTATCATCCGGCACATATGGAGGATCATAAGGAAATGGATAACGAACATTGGTGTATTGTTTTTGATCGTAACCATTCATCTGCCAACAGGATGGTACATACATTGCCACATCATCCTGACACTCCTTCTTCTCCTGTTTTTCTGGAAGGAAAAATCCCTCTGGCACTGCCTCAATATATGGATAGTATCCAAACTTCCACTCACATTTTGAAAGATAACGCCGTCTTTCTTCCCCATCTTTTCCCTGTGGCACATAGTAACATCGCATAGGTTCTGTTCCAATATGCAGCTTATGGGGATCTTCATAGTATTTTTCCACCTTCATGCTTTTCTCCAATCTGTCTTTTAGTATTTTATTACACAAACTCTTTGGGCATTGAAACACCTCTCTATTCCTGTTTATCATAACATATTTTCCATAGAACCACAATCTGACATCTTCACAAAAAGGCAATATCTAAATCGTCACAGCACATAGCTATATTATAATAAAAAAAGAAAAGATATGTCCGAAACAACATCTCAGACAAATCTTTTCTTTTTATTTTCCACACTTTACTTTACTCACCCAAACGTGTTTCTCCTGGTGCTGACACACCAGCATTTCCTCCGATCTTTCCAGGTCCTTGAGGCTCTTCTTGATTATTTGGAAGATCTGTTGGTTTTTCAGTAAAAATATTAGAGTTGGAATTTCCTGGTTTTTCTGTTGGTTTTTCCTGAACAGGTTCTTGATAAGTTTCCTTCTCTGGCTTTTTACTTTCCTGCGTCATATTCTCCCCATTCTGACTGCTCTCTTTCTTAGAATCTGTCTCTTTTTGAGTTTCAGAAGATTTTTCTGTCTCTTTTAATGGGTTCTTTTCCTCTTTAGACTCTTTTGTATTTTCTTCTTTAGATTCTTTTGTCTCTTTTTCTAAAGTCTCTTTTACTTCTTCAGACATCTTTTCTGTCTCTTTTACTTCTTCCTTATTTTCTACTGTTTCTGTCTTACTTTCTTTTTTGCTCTCTTTCTTAGCCTCAGTTTCCTTTGTAACAGCTTCGGTCTGTTTTTTCGTTTCTTTCTTACTGCTCTTAGTAGAAGATTCCTTTTTACTTCCTGTTGTCTTCTCCTCAATAGATGCACTGATACTTTCTACAGAAGAAGATGGTACATAATTCTCTGCTGCAAACAAAAAGTTATGCAATTGAGATACATTGCTGGACAAAGTGGTAGGAATGACACAATCTTGTTTTCCTACATACATATCCTTTAACTCAAATGGGAAACCAGCGGTATCTCCTATCTTATATTTAGTCACATTCTGTGCCAACGGAACCAAATCATTTACTTCAAAACTAGACGCTACCTGACCTAGCACTGTCACTAAAATATTATTCAAAACAGCAAAATCCGCATTTTTTGCCTTATCCATGCAAAGCTGAATGACTTTCCTCTGACGTTCTGTACGCTGAAAATCAGTATCCATCAATCTAAGACGGCTATAGGCTACAGCTTGTACACCATCCAAATGCTGCATTCCTGCTTTCTTGAGCTGGTGAGAGCCCACTCCAGTCTCATTTACTGTCTCTGTAATAAAGGAATTAATATATTTAAACTCCTTATCTGTCACTTCCAGATCCACACCGCCAAGGATATTGATCGCATCAATCACGGCTTTCCAGTTAAATGTAATATAATCATCGATCTGTAAATCAAAATTGTCATTCAATGCCTGAATCGCCAGTTCAGGACCTCCCTGAAAGTATGCCTCATTAATTTTTCCATACTTTTTGCTATTCAGTTTCGCATAGGTATCGCGGTAAATGGATACTAGCTTGATCTCACCAGTCTTTCTTTCAATATTGCACACCATGATCACATCTGAGTGAACTCCCTTTCCAAGCCCCTGTCCCTCTCTAGCATCCACACCAAAAACTGCGATGGTCCAATATTTTTTCATATTCTTTACTGTATCAGAACTCAGGTTAGTGTTTTCTATTTTGTCAATATTAACTCCTGCAACATTACTCATAGAAGAAAACAATTTATCTGCATATGCTCCTACACCAATTACTAAAACAAGTAAAACAGCACCCAGTACCATCATGACCCGTCTCAGCATAGATCTACGCCTTCTTCTTCTGGAATTCACAGCTGATCTCTTCCTGTTATTTGGGTTCTGTCTTCCCTGTGATGTCCTTTGGGAAGCTCTATGTACTTCTCTCCCATTCCGTTCCTCAGAGGTATGTGGTCCGCGATATCCGCTCTGTGGCACTCTGCCTCTAGAAGTATTTTGATTTGTCCTTCTTTGGGAATCTCTGGAATTTTCTTTTCTTTCCATCTTATTTTCCTCCTGCCTGTTTACAGCTACAACCTATAACTTACCACAGAATCATTACAAATTCCACTATACTTTTCGAAAGATTTCTTTACAGTATTCGACTTTTCACGGCATAAAAAAGAACCATCTATAGGATTCCTCCCCTCAAATGGTTCTTTTACTTCATATTTTTTTCGAATATAAAATTTTATTTTTTATCTTCTGAGACTTTATAATACTCTCTTTCTATCTGTTTCTTGTACTCAAGAAAACTTCTCATGTTTTTCTTTGTATACTCTTTTTCTTCTTTCCCCATCTTTTCCAGCATATAATACAGTTCCTGATCTGCCTTCTCATCTGGTTTCTTTATCATCAGATCTTGCAAGATCACTTCAATACCAACCTCTAATGCTTCCGCAATCTCAAACAACGTATTGACAGAAACCATCTGCTTTCCCAATTCCAATCTGCTGATCGTAGTAAGAGAAGTATTCGTCATCTCTCCCAATTGCTCCTGTGTCAGATGCTTTTCTTTTCTCACTTTACGGATACGAGAACCAATCAGCTCATTTCTCTGATTTACTTCCATAACACATTACCGTCCAATTTTATGATACTGTTAGTGTAACAGCTTGTTTTTCTCTATCCAAGAAATTAATATGCCCATTTTATTTTTACTAATACGACTAATTTCTGATATTTTCTCTTTTTGGTTCTGTGTTAACGTATTTACTCTCTCACTGCTGATTGTATTATATGCCCGATATTTTCCCACATTATTTTCAAAAAACTCTGTCGTGCAGCTCTACCTTTCCAACTGGCACTGTAAATGTAAAGATCGTTCCTTTTGGCTGATTATCTGATACCTGAATCACACCGCCATGCGCTGTGATAATAGATTTACACAGGGAAAGACCTAATCCTAAACTTCTTCTGCTATCTGCAATTTTATTAGCACCACTATAAAACATTTCAAAAATATGTTTTTTCTGCTCATCTGGAATCCCTGGTCCATCATCTGTCACCGTAACTTTCACCCAGTTTTCTTCTTTTTGAGTGCTAATTTCTATACAAGAGTCTGCCTGTGTATATTTTATAGCATTATCAATCAAATTGATAAGCACCTGAACTATCAATCTTGCATCAATATGAGCTAAAATCAAATCCTCCGAATTTTTCACACAAATATGATGCGTTTTACTTTTACGGCTGATATGGCGCAATGCCTCACTGATCACTTCATCCATAAGTTCAATAGAAAGTGTCAGATTCACTTTTCCCTCTTCAATCCGTGTAACAGCAAGCAAATTTTCCACCAAATTGATCAGCCACATAGAGTCCTCATAAATATCCGTAAATGTCTGTATTCTGCTCTCATCGTCCATTTTCTGATAATTGACCAACAGATTATCGGCACTTCCACAAATCGAAGTCAACGGTGTACGCAGATCATGAGAAATCGCCCGAAGCAGATTTGCTCGAAGCTGTTCATTTTTTGCCAAAATAGCGGCTTCTTCCTTTTCTTTTGCATTTTTAATACTCTGCAATGCCAAAGCACATTCCCCCAAAATAGATAAAAATACACTATTTTCAAACGGGTCCAGAGCTGATTTCCCCATAGCAATTCCAACAACACCATATACATGCTGCCCCACTCGAATAGCAAGATACATACATTTTGCAGATGAAAACGTATCTGTTGTTGCTCCTGCATGTTTATTATTTTGTAATACCCACTTTGCAACTTCTCTTTCTTTATCAGATAGCAGATCTTCCTGAATGCTGTTCTTTGTCCTATAAAAGATTGGCTCTCCCAATGCTTTTTCATTTAATGGATACATAACCAGATCCTGATCCAATAGTTTCATAATCTGCCCCGCAGCAGCATTTAAGATCCCAGTCTCTTCTTTCTCCTTCTGAATCAGCTGATTTGTCTCAAATAGGATTTTTGTACGAAAAGCTGCCCGTGCTGACTGTTTTGCATTTTCTTTCAGTTTTGCTGTCAGTGAATCCGTCAAAAATGCTACCATAAACATAATACTAAATGTCACAAGATAATCCGGATCATTAAAATGAAAGGTATATCTTGGAATAGTAAAGAAAAAATTAAAAACCAACACACTGATAATAGAAGAAAAGAGTCCACATAAACGGCTTGTTGTCACAATGGAGGTTACCAAAACCCCAAAAATATAAACTGCAATAATATTCGCTTCTGTGATTCCTAAAGCATAAAACGCATATCCGATCAAGGTACTGCTCCATAAAACCAATATACTTTTCGCAATATCCCTGACAGGTATTGTTTTAGACAATGTTATCCTTGCTCTTCTGTAAGCATCCTCCCCAGCTATATCAGGAATCACATAAATGTCCAAATTAGGTGCTACGTCAATCAAACGTTCTGTCAATGTTGGCTTATTCCATATTCCTTTTTTCGTCACTGTACTTCTTCCAATTACAATCTTGGAAACACCAGAAAGTCTCGCAAATTCTGCAATTTGATATGGAACATCCTCACCATAGCTATTTTCTACATCCGCTCCCAATTGTTCAGCAAGACGTATATTTTCATGTAATCTTTTTTTATTTTCTTCACTCATCTGGGCGGTACTTGGAGTCTCCACAAATAAAGCAGTAAAACTCCCCTTAAATGCTCTCGCCATTCTTGCAGCTGTCCGTATAATCTTCTGATTAGATGGGGAGGAGGAGAGGCAGACCAAAATATGTTCTTCTGTCTGATATTCTGTGTGATTTTGATTTCTGGCATTTTGAGTAAACAAACTGACTCTGTCTGCGCAACGCCGCAATGCAATCTCACGCAATGCCGTAAGATCTTCTATTGTAAATAGATCTGTAGTCTTTTGTCTATTTTCTTCTGATTCATGATCTTGCTTCTGGTTCAGACGTTCTAAAAGTTCTTCTGGTTCAAGATCGATCAACTCCACCTGATCTGCATGATCAAAAATACTGTCTGGAATACGCTCTAAAACTGGCACTCTGACAATAGAAGCAATGGTATCTTTTAAACTCTCAATATTTTGTACATTAAGTGTTGTATATACATCAATTCCTGCATTCAGCAATTCTTTTATGTCCTGATACCGTTTGACATGACGGCTGCCCTCAGCATTGGTATGGGCAAATTCATCTACTAAAACCAACTGTGGACTTCTTTGTAATACAGCGTCCAGATCAAATTCCTGACACACCTTTTCTTTACACAGGACATATTTAAGAGGGATCTGCTCTAACGCCCGAACTAACTCAAGGGTCTGTGGATTGGACTGCGGATCTATATATCCTGCCACCACATCACATCCCTGTTCCTTTGCCCTACATGCTGCCTGTAGCATAGCATACGTTTTTCCCACTCCAACAGCATATCCTAAAAAAATCTTTAACTTACCATGTTTTTTGTAAGACAGCATTCCATTTACTCTCCCAACAATTCTATCATGTCTTCTCTGCTCAGAGATTCCAATCTTATCATTCCTTGTGTAATTACTTTTTCTGAAAGTGTGCGTTTATGACTCTGCAATTTCAAAATTCCTTCTTCTATACTGTTTTGCATGATCAATTTAAATACAGACACCTGTTTTTTCTGACCAATCCGATGAGCACGATCTGTTGCCTGTTCTTGAGCTGCCTCATTCCACCATGGATCATAATGGATCACCATATCTGCTGCTGTCAGATTCAACCCCGTTCCTCCTGCTTTTAAAGAAATCAAAAAAACTCGGATCTCTGTTTTTCCAAATTCCATACTCAAACGCTGCCGTTCCTCCTTTGATGTAGAACCTGTCAGAAGATAGTATGGAATCTCTCTTTCTTTTAACTCCTTACCAATGTGTTCTAACATACTTGTAAATTGAGAAAATACTAAAATTCTGTGATCAGCAGCAATCCCATTTTCTATCAGTCCCATACAAGTATCCATTTTGGCTGAATTTCCGCTATACTCCTCATAACATAAAGATGGATCACAACAAATCTGTCTCAGCCTTGTCAATCCCGCTAAAACCATCATTTGATCTTTACCATTGCTCTCTTTTAGCTGCTGCCTCAAAACAGAAGCATTTGCCAGATATAATGTCTTTTGTTCCCCTTGAAGTCCTGAATATACCACCGTTTCCAACTTCTCCGGAAGTTCTTTTAAAACATCATGTTTGACTCTGCGAAGAAGAAATGGACCGATCAATCTGCGCAGCCGTTCCAGCTTTTCTGCATCTTTCTCCTTTATGATCGGAGTCTCAAGCTCTCTTCTAAACTTTGAGTATGAAAACAAAAAACCAGGCATTACATAATCCATAATACTCCAAAGTTCACTCAATCGATTTTCCACAGGAGTCCCTGTCATTGCAAAACGGGTTTTAGAATGGATGGATTTCACCGCTTTTGCATTCTGTGTAGATGCATTTTTAATATATTGTGCTTCATCAAGGATCTGATAACGAAAATCTCCCATCTGATATATACTCAGATCTTTTCTCAACAGATCATAGGAAGTAATCAAAACCTGTATGTTTTCCTCTCTGTTTATAGCTGTATGGATCTGAATTGCTCTTTCCTGTGCCGTTCCCAAAACCACTGCTGTATGGATCTGTGGCGCATACATTTTAAACTCATGTTCCCAGTTATAGATCAAAGAGGCAGGGCATATCACCAATGAAAGACTTTTTGGATGTTCCAATGCCTCTTTCAACAGAAGGGCAATCATCTGAATGGTCTTTCCCAGCCCCATATCATCTGCCAGTATTCCTCCAAATCCATAAAAATCTAATGTTTTCAGCCACCGATATCCTGTCTTTTGATATTCTCTCATAATAAATCTTAAACTTTCCGGCACCTCAAACTCACTGTCCTCCATAGATTTCATACCACGGATCAAGGAACGATACATTTTGTCTCTATACAGATTGACTCCAGAAGTTTCCTTCAATACCTGATCCAGATACATTGCCCGATATGCTGGAAGTTTCACTTTTTTCTGCTTGATATCTTCTTCGCTCAGTCCCAAATCTTTTACTAAACGAGCTATTGTCTGCAAACCATCTTCCTGTAATTCCAAGAATTCTCCCTGCTTGGTTCGGTAAAATGGTTTCTTTTCCTGATAACAATTTAAAATCTCAGCCAGTTCTTCGCCCGAAATCTGATCCATATCCATCTGTAGATCCAACCATCCATCTGACAAGCTCACTCCAAAACGGGGCTGGATCGGAGGAAGGATTTTCATATTCTCAAACGTTTCCGAACATCGCACTTCTCCCAGAGCCATAAACTCAGGAATCCCCTCTTTTAATAAACTATACACTTCCCCATCATCATTTTGGATCAACAATTTTTTTCCTTGCATATCCCGATGTTTAAAATACCTCATCAAAATCTGGCTGATCCGAAATTCCTCTGGTACATCACGACAAATTTGTCTTGGAAGAGTTTCGTCCTCCATTGGAGAAAAAGAGAGATCACCATAACTTAAGACAGGCTCTACACTGACTTTAGATCTTCCATCAAAATCAAAAAAGAAACTTGCCTTTAATTCCTCTGGACGATATCTTTCCCAATCAATATCTGGTGCATGCAATATGATATATGGCTCTATCTTTCGAAGTACTCTTTCATAAAAAAGAGGAATATCTTTTTTATGGATGTCTACCTGCCCAGTTCCACCATAATTGTGAAGCATCTGTCCTAAAAAGATCTCAAGGTTTTCACTGCATTCATGATCACACACGCAAAGTACAGGACCATCCAGTACATATAAATGTCTGTTTCCAAAAAACACCTGCACACTTTTGGGAACAGAAACACAGATTCCTTCTGTTCCCAAAGGTTTCGCATCTATTTCCAATCTTGGATTTTCCTCCGCTACAAAAGCTTGTCTCGTTCTTCCTGTTTCATCAGTCACTTCCAGATTTTTTCCCACAAACTGAACTATAAATTTATCTATTTGTGAGACGCTTAATCTCAATTCTCTCAGAGGAGGTATACTGGAAAAACTTCCCTTTTGAAACAATTGAAAATGTTCCTGATAATCCAGCACTGCACTCTCCAAAAAAACCAATAATCCCCAACTCTCTGGCGCAAATACCTCCTTATTGTGATGAAATGCCAATTGCTTGCCATACTCTGCATATGCCCCATTTTTTAATGACTGGACAAACAATATCAGATCTTTGATCAGATACATCCGATTTCTGCCAATCTTAAATTCTACTTTGCTGTCATAACGGGATAAAGTAAGATGTGCACTCAGATTGACTTTTTCTTCTTCACCAGCACGCACGATCTGAGCTACTTCACGATTTGTATACTCACGGATCATCGTGCGTACATTGGGTGTCGGAATTACCGGTTTTTGTGCTGCTTTTTCTTCTCTCTTACGATATTCTTTCAATATCTCTTCGCAATGTACACACATTCCTTTATAAGAATTTTCCCTCATACAGGAACAAGAGTAGTCAAAAACCTGACTACCCTTGATATACAATTTTACACAAAAAGAATCATCTCCATCACAGACAATTCCTTTTACCTCTATTTCTCCTTTCCAAAAGGCATTGGCTGAAATCTTTGTAACATCCATATTGGTATCCTCCCCTGTCCTTTTGCAGCGGTTTTTCATTCCATTCACAAAGCGCGCCAAGTGCCCTTTGTACAGGTTCTCCATGGCGCGCCTCTATCTTTTGTTTATATTACACTCTTTCAGGCAATGGGTTATTACTAACCGTTATAGTGCCTTTTCCTGTTACATTCTTTCCGGAGATTCAAACCCTAAAAGATCTATACACTGGAGCAGCACATCCTTTGTCAGAGCAATCAGTTTGATATAACTTGCCTGACGTTCTTTATCCTCTTCTCCCATGATTTTTGTCTCATGGTAGAATTTATTTGTCGCATTAGAAAGCTCATAAATGTACTGACAAATCTTATGAGGTGCAAGATCTGCAAAACTGTTCTCTATCATCTCATGGAAATTTGCGATAGAAAGCATCAATGCCTTTTCAGAATCTCCCACAGCTGGTAAAATCTTTGCATGTTCTGCCATAGAACCATCAACCTCTTTATATTTTGCCAGAATGGATTTAATACGAACAATAGTATATAAAATATATGGTCCTGTATTGCCTTCAAAAGAAATGAAACGATCTACATCAAATACATAGTCTTTTGCTGCCTGATTAGACAAATCTCCATATTTCAGAGCTGCCAACCCAATAATTTTTGCTGTCTGTCTTGCCTCTTCCTCTTCAATTGTACGATTTTCCATGATACGATTATAAACAGCATCAGAAATATCACCAATTAAGTTCTCCAGACGCATGACACCGCCCTCACGGGTTTTAAATGGTTTTCCATCTTTTCCATTCATTGTACCAAAGCCAAGGAAACACATCTCTGTCTCTGGTTTTACGATTCCTGCCTTTTTTGCAACACGGAACACCTGAGTAAAATGGAGATCCTGTCTCTTGTCTACTACATAAATATACATATCTGGCTTGAAATCCTGTTCTCTCTCTACAATAGTCGCCAGATCAGAAGTTGCATACAAAGCTGCACCATCTGATTTACGGATGATACATGGAGGAAGTTCTTTGTTATCTGTCTCCTCAGCGATATCCACAACCAAAGCTCCCTGACTCTCATATGCCAGCCCCTTATCAATAAGATCTTGGATCATATCCGGAATATATGGCTGTGCATCGCTCTCTCCCTTCCAGAGATCAAACTCTACATTTAGATTGCTGTAATTCTTTTTCAAATCTGCCAATGACACATTCATAATATGTTTCCAGATTGCACGATATGGCGCATATCCAGACTGAAGGCGGAATGTTGCCTCCTGTGCACGTTCACGAAATGCCTCATCTACTTTTGATTTTGCACTTGCCGCCGGATAAATCTCTTCCAGCTCGCTGATCGTAAATGGTGCTTCCTTAGGATACTCTCCCTTAAAATCCGGATCAAAATAAGGCAGATCTGGTTCTCTTTCCTGCAATTCTGTAATGATCAGCCCCATCTGAAGTCCCCAGTCTCCCAGATGCACATCACCGATAACATGATGACCAACAAATTTTGCCAGACGTTTCACAGATTCACCGATTACTGCTGCACGCAGATGACCAACATGAAGAGGTTTTGCCACATTAGCACCGCCATAATCCACAATGATCGTTTTAGGATTCTGTGTTTTTTCGTAGCCTAAAGTTTCTCCTTCTCTCATATTGTTCATAAAATCAGCCAGAAAACTTTCATCTAACTTGATATTAATAAATCCTGGCATCACAGCAGATACCTCAGAAAACATCATATTTCCCTCAAGCTGTGTCACCACTGCCTGTGCAATATCAATCGGTTTTTTATGATATGCCTTTGCTGCTGCCATAGCACCATTACACTGATATTCACATAAATCCGGACGGTTAGAAAGAACCACTTTGGCATATGCTGCATCGTAACCGCTGACCTCAAAGGCTTTTTTCAGTTCGTCTGTAATACATTCCAGAATCTTCTTCATGCTTCCTTTTCCTTTCTCTTCTCACTGATATCCCACTTTCTAAAAAGAGTGGGATTCCATTCTCAATTTGTGAACTGCCGCCGCTAAAACGCAGTGGAGATTCTCCTTCAAATTTTATAAAAAAGAAAGTCCCACAGCTTTTGGCCATGAGGCTTTCTGATTCAGAAACTCAATCCATTAAACACGGGACAGATACTCGCTTGTACGTGTATCGATCTTTACTTTATCACCAATCTCTACAAACAATGGAACGTTAATGGTTGCTCCTGTCTCAACAGTAGCCGGTTTGGTAGCGCCTGTTGCTGTATCTCCTTTGAATCCTGGCTCTGTGTCTGTTACTTCCAGTTCTACAAATAACGGTGGCTCTACGGAGAACACATTACCATTATAAGAACATACCTTCACCATCTCATTCTCTTTTACAAACTTCAATGCATCACCGATAACATCTGTGCTAAGAGCAACCTGATCGTAGGTATCTACATTCATAAAATGGAATAAGTCCCCATCAGAATACAGATACTGCATGTCCACTCTGTCAATTCTGGCTGCTGGGAACTTCTCAGTCGGACGGAAAGTTCTCTCTACTACACCGCCATTTATTACGTTTCTTAATTTCGTTCTAACGAAAGCTGCACCTTTACCTGGTTTTACATGCTGGAATTCGACAATCTGTACTACGTTTCCTTCGATCTCCAGAGTGATCCCGTTTCTAAAATCACCTGCTGATATCATATATGATAGTCCTCCTTGTAATCTCTTATCCTTTACATTTTATAATAAAATACAGGGTTTTTCAACTGTTTTTTTCATTTTCATCTTCCGGTCAAAAAATCCATTGCCAATTCATATCCCTTTAAGCCCAAGCCGACAATCTGACCTGTACAAGCTGGTGCTGTCACAGACACATGACGAAATGCCTCTCTTTTGTGAACATTAGAAATATGTACTTCAATCTTGGGGATCTCCACACTTGCTAAGGCATCATGAAGAGCATAGCTATAATGGGTAAAAGCTCCCGGATTGATCACGATTCCTTCCACTCCCATATGATATGCTTCCTGGACCTTATCAATCAAAGCTCCCTCATAGTTGCTTTGAAAAATCTCCAATTCATGCCCTTCCCTCTCTGCCTTTGCTCTCAGGCGCTCTGTCAGAGAATCATAATCCTCTGTGCCATAAATCCCCTTTTCCCTGATTCCCAGAAAGTTCAGATTTGGACCATTCAAAATCAACAACTTCATTGGTATCATCCTTTCTTTCAGTCGTGCTTAAACTCTATCTGGCTACATTTTAAACGTTTCCTGCGGAAAAAAAACAGGATCAGTTTTTCTGGGTAGCGTTTTAACACAATCTGGATCTCTTCTTTTGGATTGATTGGTTTTACCAAAACGCTGTAAATCCCGCTTCTATTTGCCCCCAAAATATCCGTAAAAATCTGGTCTCCTACAAAGACAGTAGTCCCCGGATGCGTCCTCATTTGTTTCATCGCCTGCTCGTATCCTTTTGTGGAAGGCTTTCCTGCTTTATAGATGAAAAGAGAGTCCACTTCTTTTGCAAACGATTCCACTCTGGGCAATTTATTATTAGAGACTAAACAAGTCTTAAATCCCAAACAATGAAGATGACGAAATAATTCTTTTACTTTCTCATCTGCTGGCGCTCCATGAGGAACCAAAGTGTTATCAATATCAAAAATCAACCCGCGTATTCCCCTATCCCACATATTTTCAAAGGAAATATGGTAAACGGATTCCATAATTTTTTGCGGATAAAATATTTCTAACATAGTTCCTACTCCTGCTTCTTCAATAATTTTCCAATTTCTTCCATAAAAGAATCTACATCTTTAAATTCACGGTACACAGAAGCAAATCGTACATAAGCAACCTCATCTATCTTCTGTAACTTTTCCATCACCAGTTCTCCGATTGCGGAGGTTGCGATTTCTTTTTCTTCCATACTAAAAATCTGCGCCTCGATCTCATCGATCAAATCGCTGATCTGCTGAGGAGAAACCGGACGTTTATGACAAGACTGCAGAACACCTTTCTCAATCTTGGAACGGTCATAGTTTTCCCTCGTATTATCTTTTTTAATCACCATCAATGGAACTGTCTCCAACTTTTCATATGTTGTAAATCTCTTCCCACATTTTTCACACTGACGGCGACGGCGAATCGAACTATTATCATCTGCCGGTCTGGAATCTATTACCTTAGTATCCTGCTCATTACAAAATGGACATTTCACGTTCATTTCCTCCTGATTTTGCTTTTGTTTCTGATATCACATATTGACATTCCCGTCTACAGTCTGCCAAACCTCAAACATTTTATATCTACAAATATGTTTACTTTGACTGCTTTGGAAGATCATTCATGCTTTTTACTTATATTTGCTCTCATTGTATACGAAAGCAGCCATTCCTGCAAGAGAATTTTATTTTTTCCGCTAAATTCCACATTTTTCTGTCACATCTTTCATGTTGACATCGACTAAAATGATATCTTCCCCTATCTTCTTAATATTACAAAAAGGAATCACATACTCTTTTTCTCTTCCTAAAAAACCGCAAAAACAGCCTGGTCCCGGAACGATGATCGCTAAAATACAGCCATTTTCTATATTAAAGTCTACATCACATACAAAACCCAAACGTTTACAGTCTTTTGCATTGATCACTTCTTTCTGTTTTAGATCACAAATCCTCATCTCAGGATCCCTTCTGTTTTCTCTTATAAATATACTATGCCTCTTTTCTCTGTTCCTTGCCCGTCCGTACTAAAAATCTCACACAAAACCTTTCTTATTTGATATCACATTTTCATTTACAAAATAAAGCTTTATACAAAAAAATCCCCGGACAGACAGGCTTTCTGCCTTTTCTGCCCAGGAAAAGAAATTAAAATAACGGAACTACCGCACCATCATATTTCTCATCAATAAATTCTTTGACTTTATCCGATTTCAGAGCTTCGATCAAAGCTTTGACCGCCTCTTTTTCCTCATTGCCTTCTTTTACAGCAATCACATTTGCGTAATTCTGTTGTACAACCTCTGACTGTGCATCTTCAATTGCCAGTGCATCTTTTCCAGCACTCAGACCAGCACCGATCGCATAGTTTCCATTGATAACAGCAATATCCACATCCTGAAGAGAAAGGGGGATCTGTGCTGCCTCAATCTCTTTGATATCCAAATTCTTGCTATTTTCAATGATATCTTTCTTTGTTGCTTTCAGACCAACGCCTTCTGTCAGCTTGATCAATCCCTGTTCTTCCAGAAGGAGAAGAGCTCTTGCCTCATTTGTCGCATCGTTTGGAACAGCTACAACAGCTCCGTCTTGTACTTCCTCCAAACTCTTTGTCTTACCTGGATAAATTCCAAATGGTTCATAGTGGATCTTTTCAGCAATTGCCAGATGTGTATTCTTCTCTTCATTAAAATCATTTAGATATAACACATGCTGAAAATAGTTTGCATCCAAATCTCCATGTTCTACTGCTGTATTTGGCTGTACATAGTCATTGTATACTTTGATCTCTAATGTATATCCGTTCTCTGCCATAACTTCCTTTGCCACTTCAAGTACTTCTGCATGAGGGGAAGGTGTTGCACCTACCGTCAAAGTCTTGTCATCCTTTTTTGCACCACATCCTGTCAGTACTGCTGCTGTTAAGAGTGCAATTGCTGTTGTTAAGAATACTTTTTTCATAATGCTGGTCTCCTTTTCTTTTTCGCCGCTTTCATGTATCCATGATTTTTTATGTCTCAGAAAATGGATCTTTGCGGATTTTTATATAAACATAGAAGAATACCTGTCTATGTTGATACCATCAAACCCTATATCTTTTTATGTTTTAACGGATTCTTTTATCTCCTTTTTTAGAAAGTTTCATTCCAGATTCCTGTAAAATCTGTACAATGATAACCAATAAAATAACTGCTGCCCACATGATCGGTTTTTCTCCTCTGTAATACCCATAGTTGATAGCGATCGCACCAAGACCTCCACCACCTAAAAAACCTGCCATTGCGGAATATCCAAGAATTGTAGTAACTGCCAAAGCTGCACCTACTAAAAGAGAAGGCTTTGCCTCTGGAAGAAGCACTTTCAAAATAATCTGCATTGTAGATGCCCCCATAGACTTTGCCGCTTCGATCACGCCATAATCTACTTC
>CAJMNU010000029.1 GCA_905214855.1 uncultured bacterium
GACACATTTGACATTAGAAGAGAAGATTGAACATCTGAAAAATGCTTCCATGGAAGAGGCAAGAGCTTCAGGAAACCGGATCATCAAAGAACACTCCGATGCTCTTGAGAAGATTTTCGATGACCATAAAGAGACTGCCTTAAGACAGGCCGAATTGACAATAAAGACAGAAACAAATAACGCAAAACAGGAATTGAACAAGGCCCTGGCCAAATCTCAGCTTGATTTAAAAAGAAAGCAGGGAAAGTGCCAGACACAGTTGAAAAATCAACTTTTCAAACGTGTATTAGAACTGACGGAAGAATATATGAAAACCGATGCTTATGACGAACTGCTTGTGAAACATATCAGCAAGGCTCTCTCATTTGCTCAGGGTGAAGATATGACAATCTACATCAATCCTTCCGATGCAGACAAAAAGGAAATGCTTGAAAAACGTACAGGAGCCGTACTTACCATAAGCAAAGAAGATTTCCTTGGCGGTGTGCGCGCAGTTATTCACGACAGACATATTCTGATCGATAATTCCTTTTCTTCCTTGCTACAGGAAGAATATGATAATTTCTTATTCTCGGGAGGTGAGATAAATGACTAGAACAGCATCCATATACGGTATCAACGGTCCTGTCATCTATCTAAAAGGTGATTATGGATTTCAAATGAACGAGATGGTATATGTGGGAAAAGAAAATCTGGTTGGTGAAGTCATCGGACTGACATCCGCAAGGACGACCATTCAGGTCTATGAGGAAACATCCGGTCTCAAACCGGGTGAAACAGTTACAGGAACTGGTGGTCCTGTCTCTGTTTTACTTGGTCCTGGTATCCTCAACAATATTTTTGACGGAATCGAACGTCCGCTGAGTGAGATTGCAAAAGATGGCGGTGCTTATATCAATCGTGGTGTTCATGTAGATTCCTTAAATACAGAAAAACTCTGGGAAACCCATTTTACGGTAAAAGAGGGAGATTATCTGTATCCAGGCATGATCTTTGGTACTGTTCCAGAAACTCGTGCCATCACCCATAAACTATTAGTACCACCTGATATAGAAGGTTATGTCCTTCATGTTGAAGAAGATGGCGATTATCACATCACAGATCCCATCCTGACACTCCAACTTGCTGATGGTTCTACAAAGCAGCTCACCATGTGCCAGAAATGGCCAATCCGTACTCCACGCCCTACTGCAAAGCGTTTTCCGGCATCCCAGCCTTTGATCACAGGGCAAAGGATCTTGGATACCTTATTCCCGATCGCCAAAGGCGGTACTGCAGCAATTCCGGGTGGTTTCGGAACAGGCAAGACCATGACCCAGCACCAGATCGCAAAATGGTCTGATGCAGATATCATCATTTACATTGGATGCGGTGAACGTGGAAATGAGATGACACAGGTTTTGGAAGAGTTCAGTGAACTAATCGATCCAAAAAGCGGCAATCCTTTGATGGACCGTACTGCTCTGATCGCCAACACATCCAACATGCCAGTGGCTGCCCGTGAAGCAAGTCTGTACTCCGGTCTGACTCTTGCAGAATATTACCGTGATATGGGATATCATGTTGCCATTATGGCAGATTCCACCTCCCGTTGGGCAGAGGCTCTTAGAGAGCTTTCCGGACGACTTGAAGAAATGCCTGCCGAAGAAGGATTTCCTGCATACCTTGCATCCCGCCTTTCCGCATTCTATGAGCGTGCAGGTATGATGCAGAATTTAAATGGAACAGAAGGTTCTGTCACGATCATTGGTGCGGTCTCCCCACAGGGTGGTGATTTCTCTGAACCTGTTACACAGAATACCAAGCGTTTTGTCCGCTGTTTCTGGGGATTGGATAAATCTCTTGCCTATGCGAGACATTTCCCAGCAATTTCATGGCTCACAAGTTATTCTGAGTATTTGAGTGATCTTGCTCCGTGGTACACAGAACATGGAGACAAAAAGTTTGTGGATTACCGTAACCGTATTGTCTCTCTTCTAACTCAGGAGAGTAGTCTGATGGAAATTGTCAAATTGATCGGAAGCGATGTGCTTCCAGATGATCAGAAACTGGTTCTGGAGATCGCAAAAGTCATCCGTCTTGGTTTTCTCCAGCAGAACGCCTTCCATCCGGATGACACCTGTGTGCCTCTGGAAAAGCAGTTTCATATGATGGATATTATCCTGTATCTGTATAAAAAATGCCGTGCTTTGATTTCTATGGGAATGCCGGTATCTATCTTAAAAGAAGGCGGTATTTTTGAGCATGTCATTGCAATGAAATATGATATACCAAATAATAAACCAGAACTCTTTGACACATACCGTCAGGAAATCGATCGTTTCTACGAAGAAATCATGGAACGTAACGCATAAAAGGAGGCTGTAGCATGGCAGTTGAATATTTAGGGCTTAGTTCTATCAATGGTCCTCTCGTGGCAATTGAGGGGGTTCGTGGAGCAGCCTATGATGAGATTGTAGAGATGACTGTAAACGGCAAAGATAAAAAACTGGGTCGAATCATCGAGATCTACAATGATAAAGCTGTAGTCCAAGTCTTCGGAAACACCGAAAACATGGCACTGCGCAACACACATACCCGCCTGACTGGACATCCAATGCAGATTGGTCTTTCCACAGAAATCCTTGGAAGAACCTTTAACGGAATTGGTGTTCCAATCGACGGACTTGGCAGCATCCGTGCTGAAAAATATGCGGATGTCAACGGAAAACCATTAAATCCGGTTACCCGTGAATACCCAAGAAACTATATCCGTACTGGTATTTCCGCAATTGATGGTCTTACCACCTTGATTCGTGGTCAGAAACTTCCGATTTTCTCTGGAAATGGACTTCCACACGATCAGCTTGCAGCACAGATCGTACAGCAGGCATCTCTGGGAGATGACTCAGATGAAGAATTTGCAATCGTGTTTGCTGCAATGGGTGTAAAATATGATGTTGCTGAGTTCTTCCGACGCACCTTTGAGGAACATGGTGTATCTTCCCATGTAGCAACTTTCATCAATCTTGCAAATGATCCTGTCGTGGAGCGTTTGATCACACCAAAGATCGCTCTCACAGCAGCAGAATATCTTGCTTTTGAAAAAGGAATGCATATCCTTGTTATCCTGACAGATATGACCTCTTTCGCAGAGGCAATGCGTGAAGTTTCTTCCTCTAAAGGAGAGATTCCGTCCAGAAAGGGATTCCCAGGATATCTGTACAGTGAACTTGCTTCTCTTTATGAACGTGCTGGCATCGTAAAAGGAAGACCCGGCTCTGTTACCCAGATCCCGATCCTATCCATGCCAAACGATGATATCACCCATCCGATCCCTGACCTGACTGGTTATATCACAGAAGGACAAATTGTATTGGATCGTGGTCTTCATGGACAATCCATTTATCCTCCGATCAATATTCTTCCAAGTCTTTCCCGTCTGATGAAGGATGGAATCGGTGAGGGATATACAAGAAAAGATCATCAGGCACTTGCCAATCAGCTCTTCTCCTGTTACGCTAAAGTAGGAGATGCCAGAGCGCTTGCTTCTGTTATTGGTGAAGATGAACTCTCTCCTCTTGATAAACAATATCTGGAATTTGGAAAAGCATTTGAAGCCCGTTTCATCGGACAGGATATCCATGATAACCGTTCTATCCTGCAAACTCTGGATATTGGATGGGAACTTCTTGGAATGCTCCCAAGAGAAGAATTAGACAGAATTGATACCAAGATTCTGGATGAATTTTATAAAAATGCAGATTCTATAGAGTAGGGGAGGTGATCTCTTGAATCCAAATACCTTTCCAACCAAAGGAAACCTGATCCTTGCCAAAAACTCCCTTGCCCTTGCCAGACAAGGGTACGAGCTGATGGATAAGAAACGGAATATCTTGATCCGTGAACTGATGGATCTGATCGAGGAAGCCAAAGACATCCAGACAGAGATCGACCACACTTTTACCTCTGCCTATCAGGCATTACAGCGGGCTAACATTGAGCTTGGTATCCAGCATGTAGAAGAAATCTCATGGTCTATTCCTGTAGAGGATTCCATCAAGATCAAAACACGAAGCATTATGGGAACGGAAATCCCGTTAGTCCAGTATGAACAAAAATCTCTTCCTCCAGCCTATAGTATGTTTACTACTAAAGAGTCTTTAGACAAGGCAAGAGAGCGTTTTGAACGTGTCAAAGATCTTACAATCAAACTTTCTATGGTGGAAAACTCTGCCTACCGTCTGGCTTCCAATATCAAGAAAACGCAGAAACGTGCAAATGCCCTCAAGAACATTACTATTCCTATGTATGAGGAACTCACTGTAACTATCAGCAATGCTTTGGAGGAAAAAGAAAGAGAAGAGTTTACCCGTTTGAAAGTGATCAAACAGAGAAAAAACAAATCTTCCTCCAATAGTATCTCTTAAAGTGAATAGAAGAATAGGACTTTTTATGAAACGATTTACAAGTATACTGTGTTTTGTATGCCTCTTGTTTGCCTTCTATTTTCCTTCGTCTGCCGCAGCAGCATGGCCTACAGAATGCAGCATACGCGCGGAAGGAGGCATTGTCATGGATGCGGATTCTGGGGCGATCCTGTATGGTAAGAACATACATGAAGCATACTACCCAGCAAGCATCACAAAACTTCTCACCGCATTGGTTGTCATCGAAAATAGCCCGGATCTAAATGAAATCGTCACATTTTCTAAAAATGCGGTTTATAATGTAGAGGAAGGCAGCAGCAATGCAGGACTTTCTCCAGGAGACCAACTCTCCATAAGAGACTGCCTTTATGCACTGCTTCTCAAATCCGCCAATGAATCTGCCAATGCACTCGCAGAACATATATGTGGGACGATCCCCCACTTTGTGGAATTGATGAATGCAAAAGCAGAGCAACTTGGCTGTACAAATTCTCATTTTGCCAATCCCAGTGGTTTAAATGATCCAAACCATTATACCAGCGCCTATGATATGGCTCTGATCGCCAAAGCTGCCTTTTCTAATGATACATTGACAGAAATCGCTTCCACGACCTATTACGATCTGCCACCTCTGAAACAGTATCCAGAAGGGCAGACTGTATATATCGGTCACAAAATGCTGAAAAAGAACTTCAGCTCATATTATCCCTACGCCATAGCCGGAAAAACAGGATATACTTCCCTTGCAGGCAACACGCTTGTAACCTATGCAAAAAAAGATGGGATGCGTCTGGTCGCTGTTATTTTAAAAGGTGAGAATCCATACCACTACTCAGATACAAAAACACTGTTTGAATTTGGATTCCAAAATTTTAAAACGCTCCCTGTCACTGACTATGAGACACGTTTTACCGCTCTGGAAGATGATCTTTCCATTGCCGGTCTGACTTCCAGCCGAAAACCCCTTTTGACTCTCAGTACAGACAGTTATATCACATTGCCAAAAGGTGCTTCTTTTGAGGAAGCAGAGTCTGTTCTGTCTTATAAATTGACACTCCCCTATCCCAGTACTGCCGTTGCAGAATTGGATTACAGCTATCAAGGACAAATGGTGGGACGTGCCTATCTGGAACTTGATCCCTCTATGCTGAGTGATGAGATTTCTGCTGAGGAAATACCAGAAACTCTCGCCCCAGACCAACTTCCCACTCTGGAAGCAGAAGAAAACTCTCTTTTTGTTTCGGAATCTGGAACAGATACCTCTTCTAAAGAGACGGTTTTTGATGGATTGGAGTTTTTAGAAGAGGGAACAAAAGACGAACCGATACCTTCCACTGAAGAAACTGTACCATTCCAAACACCACAGCTTGTAAGGGGTGTGGACACTCCAAAAGAATCCTCATCCAGCAATTCTTTTGAGACATGGATATGGCCTATCGCAATTCTTCTGCTTATTCTCTCCATGATAGGGGGATTGTGGTATTTTTGGAAAATGCGTCGTCAAAAACAGCGTATCCGTTTGGAACAATGGAGACAAAAGCGCAACGAACGGCTTCTGGAAGCAGGTTATTCCACTAAAGAATTTGATCGGCTTTTAAGAGAAAAACAAAATAAAATCTCTTCTTCCAAGCCTCCAAAAAACAAGCATAAGAAATCCTCAAAAAAAGAATAAACTATAAAAAATACTGCCATGAAGACATTTTTATGTCTGATCGGCAGTATTTTTTATGGTCTTTTTGAAAATCTGTTCTTGATCGGTCCTTACTGATCCTCTTCCAGAACTTTATTGGCTTCCAATGCCTGCTGCTTCGCCCATAATCTCTGTTTTTTTCTGCGTTTCCGATACATATCTTTCTGTTTTTCGCGTATCTCTTCTGCACCTTGTTCATCTGTAAAATGCAGGGTTTTCACAGCAAATACCTTCTCATCTTCTGATTTTCTTAACTTGATCCTTCCACGCAGGTAACCATGTTCTGGACAGTATGCCAACGCAAAATAAGGTTTTCCATTCCAGCTAAACCAATGTATTTTCTTACGCAGACGTTTCTTACAATACCAACATTCCATACAGGTCACTGTTCTGTCTTTCAAAAGTTCTTCTTTGGTATCATAGGTTCTTGAAACAAATTCGATCTCATTGTCCCTCTGTATCAAGACTTCCTCTCCGGATTTTTGTGGAGGTCTATAAAAATCTACTGAAAACTGTCCTTTCACGCTCTCCATATCCATCTCTCTCATAACAAGGGCAGTATAATATGCATCATCCTGTGCCCGATGGAATGGACGCCTCTGGGAAATATTCCGTTCTTTCACAGCATTATCAAGAGCCAACATCCCCGTTCCGCCTTTATATAATACACTATAGAGTTTTTGAAGATCATAATATAAAAGTGGTCGGGCAAATGGAATCTCCAGTCCATAAAAACGGATATTTCTCTGCAGTTCTGTCAGATCCATAGAACCCCAAGTGCAAAAAATATAATCTTCCCCACACCACTTAAAAAACTCGCGGATACATTTTTTAAATTCACGCCCATTCTGATTCAGCTCTTTGATCGACAGACGGGTCACTTCCTGAGTTTTGTGATGCAGTTTCCGATATACTTTTGGTTTTATTAAAGAGTTAAACTGCGATACAATATGCATATTTTCATCCAGTTTTACAGCACCAATCTCAATAATTTCGAATGGCATACCCGACTCTGACTGCTCTTTGCTGATCGCCTGATTCCACTCCAGATCAATCACGATATACTTCACGCTTTTCTCACCTCTCATTTCCCATATGTGTTTTACTTTAGATATCAGAGAATAGCATATCACAAAACTACATCTGAGTGAAGTATCACACTACAAAAATCTTACAAAAAGAGATTCGGAAAAAACCAGTATACTGTTCTGGATCTTATTTTTCCGAATCTCTCAATTTCTCAATTACATTATCTTTTTTATTACACTATCCTTCTATTGCATTATCTCTCTATTACATTATCTTTCTATTACTTTCTATCACTTTCTATGATCTTATAATCTTGTAAAATTATATTCTTGCCAACTATAAAAAGAGTGCAACTTGATAAACAACCAAAGACATGATCCACGCAATCGCACATTGACCGACCACCATTGCAATCGCCCATTTTCCGCCTAATTCCCGCTTAACAGCGGCAATGGCAGCCACACAAGGAGTATATAACAGGCAAAATACAAGAAGAGCAGATGCTCCCGAAATTGTTAAACTTGCCTGTAGTGCTTCTACACTTCCAAATAAAACAGTCAGGGAAGAAACCACACTTTCTTTTGCCAAAAATCCTGAGATCAAAGCTGTCACAATTCTCCAGTCACCAAAACCAACTGGGACAAAAATAGGAGCAAGAACACCTGCTGCCATTGCAAGAATACTTTCCTGTGAATCTTCAACCATGTTCAATCCCATATCAAAATTCTGAAGGAACCATATTGCGATACTTGCCAAAAAAATTACAGTAAATGCTCTCTGTAAGAAATCTTTTGCTTTATCCCACAACAAATGACCTACATTAGACGCTCCCGGCATACGATAATTCGGAAGCTCCATAACAAATGGAACTGCTTCTCCCTTAAAGGCTGTCTTCTTAAAGATCATTGCCATAAGAATTCCCATAAGAATTCCAAATACATACAGTCCAATCATAACCAATGCCCCATTATTGGGGAAGAATGCTGCTGTAAAGAATGCATAAATGGGTAATTTCGCTGTACAACTCATAAATGGTGTCAAAAGGATCGTCATTTTTCTATCACGTTCTGATGGGAGTGTGCGACTTGCCATAACTCCCGGAACAGTACATCCAAATCCAATCAGCATCGGAACAATACTTCTTCCAGAAAGTCCAAGTTTCCTGAGCAGCTTATCCATGATAAAAGCGACACGTGCCATATACCCACTGTCCTCTAAAAGTGATAAGAAAAAGAACAGTGTCACAATGATCGGCAAGAAACTCAGCACACCGCCCACACCATTAAATACACCATCAATGATCAAAGAGCGTATCACATCATTTACATGTGCTGCCTGCATGGCACTGTCTGCCATCTCAGTCAATGCTGTGATCCCATTTTCCAGAATCCCCTGTAAAAACGCTCCAATGACATTAAAAGTCAGCCAGAACACCAATCCCATAATGCCGATAAAAGCTGGAATCCCAGTATATTTTCCAGTTAAAAAATGATCGATCTTACGGCTTCGGATCCTTTCCTTGCTCTCTTTAGGCTTGATCACCGTTTCACTACAGACACTCTCTATGTAATCAAAACGCATCTGTGCCACAGCTGCTGCACGATCCATTCCGGTTTCTTCCTCAGTTTGAAGAGAAATTTTTTCCAGAATATTTTTCTCATTGTCTGTCATCTCCAGCTGTTCCAGAATCTTCTGATCTCCCTCCAGCACCTTACTTGCTGCAAAACGCACTGGTATCTCTGCCCTTTTGGCATGATCCTCGATCAAATGCATAATCGCATGGATACCTCTATGAATCCCCTCATCTTTTTTGCAAAAATCAGTTTCCATTGGACATTCCTGATATTTTGCCACATGGATCGCATGACGGATCAACTCTTCAATTCCTTCTCCTTTGGCAGCTGAGATCGGGATAACCGGAACTCCCAAAGCCACTTCCATATCATTGACCAATACAGAACCATCATTTTCACGCAGTTCATCCATCATATTAAGAGCAACAACCATTGGAAATCCCAATTCCAAAAGCTGCATAGTCAAGTAAAGATTTCTCTCAATATTTGTTGCATCCACAATATTGATAATGCCCTTGGGTTTTTCCTTGATCACAAACTCTCGTGTTACAATTTCCTCACTGGTATATGGAGACATGGAATAGATACCAGGCAAATCTGTGATCAGGGTATTCTCATGTCCTCTGATCACGCCATCTTTTCTATCCACTGTAACACCGGGAAAATTTCCTACATGCTGTTTTGATCCAGTCAACTGATTAAACAATGTTGTTTTACCACAGTTCTGATTTCCGACAAGTGCAAAGGTAAGTGTCTCATTATCTGGCAACGGTTTTTCTTCTTTCCGGTTATGGAATTTTCCTCCCTCACCATAACCTGGATGATGTTTCTCTGCTTTTACTTCCTTTCTCTTAACCTCTGCGGGTTTATGTACCCCGCTGACTTCAATATTATTTGCATCTTCCAAACGGATGGTCAGCTCATAGCCATGGATCCGAAGTTCTATTGGATCTCCCATCGGTGCATATTTTACTACTGTCACTTCCGTCCCCTGTATCAATCCCATATCCAAGAAATGCTGGCGCAGAGCGCCGCTTCCTCCTACGGAAAGTATAGTGGCCGTATTTCCAATCTGCAGCTCACTCAGTCTCATCCTTTTCTCCTTTTTGTGTCTTATTTCTTGTTACGCTATATCCTATGAAAAAAACACATTTTTCATCTTAGTCTCATAGCAGCGCATTAGTTGCGTCTAACTCATTAGGAAAAGAGCAGCAACGGCATATACTATACCGTTGCTTATACCCTTTGTTATTATACCGCATTTTTTTATCTGTGCAATATATTTTCCAGCAAAATCTTATTATTTTTGCCTTATTTCATCCCTTGTCTCAAATCTTATTTTACCCCTTATCTCAAACCTTATCTCAAATCTCATCTCTCTTGATATATTCTTTTATGTCCTGAAGCATTGGCTCAATTGTCTTATCACAAATCTGATACACGATCATCCGCCCTTCCCGTCTGCATGAAACCAGATGGTACTTCTTTAATAAGTTAAGTTGATGAGAAATGGATGATTGTGTAACATTCATCTCAACAGACAACTCTGTTACACTCTTCTCCCGCTCCAAAAGAAGTAAAAGAATCTGAATTCGACTTGGGGTACTAAGAATCTGAAAAAAATCTGCTATCTTTTCTATTCTTCTCTGTTCTCTCTCCACGTTGTTCTCCCACTTCCCTTTTCATTATGATGATATCAGGATCAAAAGGTCAATAAATCCTTCTGCAGACTTGTTTGCAGGGGATTTCTAGCCCAACATCTTATGATGAAGCAATTATAGATTATGAACTTTCAGAGTACGAATTGCATTCAAAACAGCAATGATCATAACACCTACATCCGCAAAGATCGCAAACCACATATTTGCAATTCCAATTGCTCCAAGAGCAAGACATGCAAATTTAATCACAAGGGCAAATACGATATTTTGATAAACGATTCCAAGACATTTTCTGGAAATTCTGATCGCCTTAGAAATCTTTAAAGGATCATCATCCATTAATACTACATCTGCTGCCTCAATCGCTGCATCCGATCCCATTGCTCCCATTGCGATACCAATATCAGCCCGTGTCAGAACTGGAGCATCATTGATACCATCTCCTACAAATAACAATTTTTCTTTGTCATTTTTCTTTTCAATCAGTTCCTCAACCTTTGCTACCTTATCTGCTGGCAGAAGTTCACTGTATACCACATCGATCCCAAGTTCTTTTGCCACCTGATCTGCCACTTTTTTAGAATCTCCTGTCAGCATGACCGTCTTCTTGACTCCTGCCTTTTTCAGTTTTTCCATTGCTTCTTTAGAATGTGGCTTGATAATATCAGAAATCACGATATGACCTGCATATTCTCCATCGATTGCCATATGGATGATCGTTCCCACACTATGACAATCCTGATATGCAATTCCCAATTGCTTCATCAATTTGTCATTTCCGGCTGCGACTATTTTCCCATCTACTTTAGCAACCACTCCATGTCCACCGATCTCTTCAATATCCGTCACACGATTTCTATCAATCTCTTTTTTGTATGCCCTCTGTAAACTCTTACTGATCGGATGAGAAGATGCACATTCTGCCAAAGCCGCATACTCCAAAAGTTTTTCGTCCTCCATCTTATTGTGATGGATTCCACTCACCTCAAATACACCATGTGTCAGCGTTCCGGTCTTATCAAACACAACATACTTTGTCTTTGATAACGTCTCCATATAATTTGATCCTTTTATTAATATCCCTTCTTTACTTGCTCCTCCAATACCAGCAAAAAAGCTAAGTGGAATACTGATAACAAGAGCACATGGACAACTGATAACAAGGAATGTCAATGCACGATACACCCAAACACTCCATTGTCCGCTCTGTCCCATAAGCATCTGGAACAGCGGTGGCAGGACTGCAAGTGCAAGCGCTCCATAACATACTGCCGGTGTGTAAATTTTAGCAAATTTGGAAATAAAATTCTCGGACTTAGATTTTCTGGAACTGGAATTTTCAACCAGCTCCAAAATCTTGGACACTGTGGATTCACCAAATTCTTTTGTCGTTCTGACTTTCAAAAGACCACTCATATTAATACATCCACTGATGATCTCATCGCCTTGTTTTACATCACGGGGAAGACTTTCACCAGTCAAAGCACTTGTATTCAAACTGGAATTACCTTCTATAACAATACCATCAATCGGAACTTTCTCTCCAGGCTGTACTACTATAATACTTCCAATCTCCACCTCATCTGGATCTACTTTTTCCAACTGTCCATTTTGCTCAATATTCGCATAATCTGGACGGATATCCATTAAAGCACTGATATTTTTACGACTCTTTCCTACTGCATAGCTCTGGAACAATTCACCGATCTGATAAAAAAGCATGACTGCAATTGCTTCATTATAATCTCCACTTCTGGAATATATTGCAAGTGCAAATGCTCCCACCGTCGCTATTGCCATCAAAAAATTCTCATCAAACATCCTTCGGTTTAGAATGCCTTTTCCAGCTTTTTTCAGAATATCATATCCGATAACCAGATATGCTGCCAGATAAAGGGTAAGTCTAACGATTCCTGTTAATGGTATTAAATTTAATAGTATCACCATCACAGATGCAATAATAATCCGTATCAACATCTTTTTCTGTTTCTTATTCATACATAAATCCTTTCGTTTGCTGAGATTTTCTCCCACTGACTTTAGGCAGTGGGTAGTTGACTACCTCAACCCCTCTTTTCTCTCTTAACAGATACATTAATGATATATTAACAATACATTGACAGATATATTAACAAATGTGTTAACAAATATATTTTATATCCAAATGTCTATATAATTCATTATATGCTTATTTATTCATATATTATCCGTACAATACGCTCCACATTATATATAAATATGGAGCGTTTTTCTTACTCTTTACTTACAGTTCAATTTCACAATCTGGCTCTACCTTTTTACAAGCCTTTAAAACTGCCTGCATAACTGCCTTTGGCTCTGCGCCATCCTCAAATTCCACGATCATCTTCTGTGTCATAAAGTTTACTACTGCATTTGCAACTCCATCCGTCTTCTTGGTCACATCCTCCATCAGATTTGCACAGTTTGCACAGTCTACTTCAATTTTATATGTTTTCTTCATGCTCTGTTCCTCCTTGTCTTCTTTCCCTCTCTTGTAAACAATTAAGTGATTGTTTAATCTTATATCTGTATCATATTCTTTTCTCAGTTAAAAGTCAATAGGAAATTTTATATTAGTTAAAACTTTTTCCATCTATTTTCTTATCCAATGTATCGTCCCCTCTGCTTTGGCTGTGGGGAGTGTCAACTTTACAAGTTCTACTACTTTTAGTATAATTAGCATCATACCAAGTCAGAAATGAGATGATAGTTTGATTGTGTCAAGTTTTATCATATAAACCAATTTCAAAAGGAGAAAGTCCAATTCTAAATTCAAAGTTGGACAACATATATATGACAAAAACTGAAAGAAAAGAAAAACAAATTTTAATGATGTCCTTTTTCTCTGGACTTTTATTTGCTATTGCAGAATTTATCTTCTCCATATACAGCCACTCTCAATCTACATTGACAGATGCTGTATATGATGCATCAGAACTGGTCTTTATTGCCTTGCTCCTGTTTCTGACTCCGTTATTCCATAAACCTGTATCCGAAAAACATCCCTATGGATACTTTCAGGTCGAATCGATATTTGTTATCATCAAAGGGGTTATGATGCTTTCTGTTACTATGGGTGTTTCCGCAGAAATACTTGACTCTGCTCTATCTGGTGGTAATACAGTAAACAACGCTCAAGTTTCTATATTTCAGTGTTGTCTTGGTATTGCAAGTATCATTATTTTTCTATGCATGAAACGCCTCAACCACAACTTATCCTCTCCAACAATCACAACTGAATTATTGGGCTGGAAACTTGACATTATTTACAGTTTAGGAATGTCCCTTGCCTTCTTTGTTTCTCTGTATCTGGAAAAAACACCTCTGGGTTTTATCACTCCATACTTTGATCAGATCGTAGCTGTCATTGTCATGGTATTCATGCTTCCAGAAAGTGTTAAAGTATTATGGGGTGCAGTAAAAGATATCTTTTTATTCTCCCCAGATCAGACATTTATAGAAGAAGTCAAGGCAATATGTACTCCCATTCTGGAAGAATATCATTTTTTACCTGTTTTTTTTGATATTACTAAAACAGGTCGTCATGTGTGGGTGGCTATCTATTTTCGGATTGAAACAGACTCCTTGAAAGTACAGGATTTCTCCAATGCCTTAAATAATCTCAATGAAAAATCACAGGAAAAATTTCAGGAATGTACTTGCGAACTCATACTAGTCCCTTAACTTATAATAAGTTTTAAGCTAGTAAAACATACTAAAAATAATGATTTGGGGTGATAACATGAATGAGATCAAAAAAAATTATTATGGTAGTTTATGTACTGAAATGTATGAGATTTTACATGAACAAGCGCCACAAGATGAACTCAATTTTTATCTCTCATATACAAAAAAAGATATGAAGATCTTAGAGGCATTATGTGGCAGTGGACGTTTTCTTGTTCCATTTATGGAACAAGGTTTTGATATTTATGGTATGGATCTCTCTGGTGAAATGTTGAATAAATTAAAAGAAAAAGCGCCTAATGCAAAAATAACACAAGCAGATATTTTAGAGTATACCTCTCAAAACCTGTTCGATTATATTTTTGTTTCTTCAGGTTCTATCTCTTTATTTACGGATATCTCTTTATGCAAAAAAGTTTTAGAAGCCTTAAAACGCCTGTTAGCGCCAAACGGAAAACTTGTTTTTGCTGTTGAAACATTGGCAGACCGCTGTCCTGATGATGCAGATTATGAAGTATCTGTCTCTGTAAAAACCAAAGAAGGCTTGGAACTTGTATTAAAAACAAAGAATTCTTATGATGAACAAAGCCAGACTCAATTCTCTCCTGGTATCTATGAACTTTATGACAAAGAGGAGCTTATACAAAGGGAAATGATGGATTTCCAAACACATCTATATCGATTTGGCGAAATGGAACAGTATTTAAAAGAACTTGGTTTCCAACAGATCCAAACGTATTCTTCTTTCTCTAAAGAAATTGCTGTGGATGATTCGTGTGAGATGTTTTTATTTGAATGTACTGCCGTTTAAATACGAATGTTAGAGCTGACCAATCTCCTAACAGTAAGACATTTTTATGTACTACTATTTTTTCTTAGAATTTAGAAACAGAATGTCCTATTGAAAAATACCCCTACATAATATCTGCAAAACACTGCTGACACTATGTAGGGATAAATCATATAGATATCTGTATTCATCTATTTCGCTGATTTTGTCTTTTTACATTCTTAGCTGCATCTCCACAACTTTTCTTCACTTAGTATCCAACAATCAGCATAATCCACACATGTATCGCAAAGATGATCAACTCTTTCCGATGCTTAAAGATCTGTAAATATGTTTTTATTTTTCCAAAATACTACACTTCATGCAACTTATCCGTAAACGTCAAACCACTCGCCTTGGCGAATTAGTTTTTTTATGAGACAC
>CAJMNU010000030.1 GCA_905214855.1 uncultured bacterium
CACGCACTGTGGAAATGGCACATCTCCCATCTGCAAAGAAAGATTGTTTAAAACTGTGTGTCACCAGCTCAGAACAGGATTTGCTGTTGGAATATGGATCATAACCATCCAAACGGTCTGTCTCCCGATATCCATACTCCCACTCATGATTTTCATAGACTTTGTCTGTTGTCACATTGACAACGGATCTGACACTTGGTGTTCTGCGTACACACTCCATCAGATGAACCGTTCCCATCACATTGGTCTCATAGGTATAGACTGGATCTTTGTAAGAATCTCGAACGATCGGCTGGGCTGCCAGATGAAATACAATCTCAGGCTGAGTTTCCTGAAAGACACGCTCCATCGCTTCCAGATCTCTGATATCGCCTATCACGGAACGCATTCCTTCTTCCACACCTGCAATCTCAAACAAACTTGGATCTGTGGGAGCTGATAATGCGTAACCTGTCACCTCTGCTCCCCACATCTTTAATATCTCACATAACCAAGATCCTTTAAATCCTGTATGCCCTGTCACCAGAACTCTTTTTCCTTTATAAAATTCCATTTCTATACCTCTTTGATTTTTTCTTACTGATTTTGGTTTATTTGTCGATACGTTTTTCCATCTTCAAATACAGTCTTCCACTACATTCTTCCATTATTCTTTCCAGATCTTCCACGGAGCATTATCAGACTGCCACAATGCTTCAAGCTGTTGTTTGTCTCTCTGTGTATCCATGCATTTCCAGAAACCAGTATGTTTGTATGCCATCAACTCTCCATCAGAAGCCAGTTTTTCCAATGGTTCTTTCTCAAAAACAGTTGCATCGCCTTCAATATAATCAAACACACCTGGATTCATTACCATATATCCACCATTGATCAGACTTCCATCCATATCGTTTTTCTCACGGAAGGCATTGATATTTCCCTGATCAGATACATCCAGCACACCAAATTTCTGCCCCACATTGACTGCTGTGATCGTAGCGATCTTTCCATGTTTTTCATGGAATTCTCTAAGCGCATTGATATCTACATTGGCGAGTCCATCACCATATGTCAGCATAAATGGCTCATCTCCCACATACTTCTGGATCCGTTTAATTCTGCCGCCCGTCATGGTATGGAGTCCTGTATCGATCAATGTGACTTTCCACGGCTCTGAATAGTTGTTGTGTACTTCCATCTTGTTGTTGGCAAGATCAAATGTAACATCCGATGTATGAAGAAAATAATCTGCAAAAAATTCCTTCACCACATACTGTTTGTACCCCAAGCATATAATAAAATCATGCAATCCGAATTGGGAATAATATTTCATGATATGCCAAAGGATCGGGCGCTCGCCGATCTCGATCATTGGTTTTGGTTTTAAATGGCTTTCTTCACTGATCCTTGTTCCGAATCCGCCTGCTAATAATACAACTTTCATTTTAGTCCTCCTGTTCCCTAAACACATTCCAACTATGATCCTTCAATATCCTCAGTGCATTTCTGATCTGATCCGGACCTTTTTTATATTGGAAGATGTCTTCCAGTTCTTTATCACTCAATTCTTCGTAATGAAACGCAGCTTCTCTTTTTATGGTCAAATTCTGCTTACGATAGGGTGCTGTATTCCACTCACTGTATGTTGTAAAGGTATTTCCAAAAAGGAAGATGCTCCCTATCAATGCACAACCGATCCAAAGTCCCCTGTTTGGTTTCTTTTTATATGATTTTTGCAGGGCAAAAGCAAAGGTAAGTAAGATCCCCAGTATCCCTACCTGAAACTGTAAGGCATATCTGGAACTCATTCCATAATCCGGTTTTAAAAAGATCCAGCGTGATAACAAGATCAATACATGGTTCATCCCCCCTGCTGCAAGCAGTATCAGCGGAAAAATCGTCCTCTCATAAATTTTTTGACTCCAATTTAAATAGAGAGCAAAAAAATAACATCCAAGTACCAAAGCTCCCAGAATCAGGATCTGCCACTCTTGTGTACAGATTTTTCGGATACATTCATCTCCTAAAACAGTGGAAGCAAACGATTTGAGGAAAAATTCTGCAAAAAACAAGGGCTGTTCCAAAAGTGTTCCAAATAACGATGCATCTACAGCTCCTGCATGTTCCTCCACTGTATGAGAATTGCTCCACATGTAAAGGAGCAAAGGAATAACCGTACATCCTGCATAGAGCAGCCACTGTATCACATCGTTTTTTACCTTTTGAATTCCTTTCGCTTTTGCTATTTTTCTTACTGCTGCAAACAAACAGGCTAAAATTACTGTTACTGAGTAGATTGCACAGTATGGTCCTGCTACTCCAAGCGTGACCAAAAATGGCAGAAGACACAAACGTATAGAATCTCCCCTTTTTCCTTCACCACGATATACCCTATCCAATATCAGATAATGATAATAAAAACAGGCAAACGCTGCGAAATGAATCCATCCTGTTCCATTTGTGATCATCTCCCATTTGTTCAGGCTGAACAAAACTGCCATGAGTAAAAAATACCATCCAAAACGAATTCTATGTTTCGCACAGTACACAGCAATCACACCTGCTGAAAGTCCAAGTCCCAAAACTCCCAAAACCATCTCGATCATGGTATTATAGCCAAACCATGTGACATTAATAGCTCTTTCCAGATAATTGAGAGGGATTCGTGTCAGTACATCTGCCACAAAAAACTTTTTCGGATTCCAGACATCCGGAAGATAGCTGTTGATCAGACGGATATAATCTGTATATGTCACATCAATCACCGCACGATTCAGATAGATCAGGCAAAACAAAAAACCTATAACCGGTCCTATAGCATAGATCCACTTTTTATCTTCCACATGGTCATGCCCCACTTTGACGTGCCTCTCCTTCATCCCATTTCCCCCATCTTTCTTCTGTGTTTTCATTTTTTCTCATAGTTTTTATATATTTGAAACTACAGCGCAAAAAAATGTTCTTCCAGCATCAGGCAAAGGGTGTGATATATTGGAAGATGTAATTCCTGAATCTTATATGTCTCTGTCTCAGGAACGATGATCGCCGCATCACAAAAGCGTTTCATCTCTCCACCATCTCTTCCAAGCAATCCGATCACCGAAATATTTTTAGCTCTTGCCGCACAGGATGCATACAGAATATTTTTTGAATTTCCTGATGTGGAAATTCCTAAAAACACATCCCCTGCATTTCCAAAACCACAAAGCTGCTGGGCAAAGGCAATTCCTCCATCCACATCATTCAAAAAAGCTGTTGTAAGCCCTGGATGTCCTGTCAGAGCGATCGCCGGAAGAGAACCCTGAAGTTTTTTGGAAAGCTCTGCTCCCAGAACCGGATCCTGTGCTTCCAATTTTTTTTTCAGCATCTCGTTCACAGGACGTTTCTTAACAAATCCTTTCATAAGCTCCCCTACAATATGTTCTGCATCTGCACAGCTTCCGCCATTTCCTGCAACTAGAAGTTTTTTTCCATTTTCGTAGCTTTTTTCTAAAATTTTATATGCTTTTTGGATATCTGACTGTACCGCTTCCAGTTTTGGATAACGATTTACCAGTTCTTCCAGATATTTCTGTTCACACATGTTGTCTCCTACTCTCCCTTCTGTTCCCTGTTCAGAATCCACACAGCTGCCTGATATAGATCAGGCTGATATACATCATACTCTTTTTCCTGTTGCTTTAGGCAGTCTTTTTCATAAATTTCCCTGCCATATCCTGTTCCGACCAAAATTGTACCAACTCCATATGCCTGTCCTGCTTTTGTATCGGAAATCTTATCTCCGATCATCCATGAATGTGCTTTATCCACTGCACAGTCTCTCTCTGCCTGTTTCAAAAGCCCCGTTTTCGGTTTTCTGCATTCACAGTCTGTCTTATATTTCCCAAGTCCATGAACCGGATGATGCGGACAATAATAAAACGCATCGATATGTGCCGAAAATGGTGCAAGGAGTTCATTCAGGTATTGATGCAATATCTTCACATCTTCTTCTGTATAGTAGCCTCTCGCTACACCAGCCTGATTTGTCACCACCACTACACGATATCCTGCCTTACAAAACAATGCGATCGCCTCTGACGCACCCTCGATCAGCTTTAAATCCTCTTTTTTATAAAGATAATTCACTTCCTCATTGATCGTTCCATCCCGATCCAGAAAAATAGTCTTTTTCCCTTGTGTCTCTTCTCTAAAAATCAAAACGATACTCCTTATTCGGCATCTTCACACATACATGCTCATAACTCCAGCGGTTCTCATCAGAGCACCAGCTCTGTGCCCCACGCAGCTCAAAATTCCAGTCTGTGAGCTGACCACCTGCCTTTTCCAGACGTTCTGCAACTTTATGCTTTACATTATATGGGCAGTATAAAAGCAGGAAACCACCTCCGCCTGCTCCTAAGAGTTTTCCACCCAAAGCTCCGGCTTTCAATGCTTCCTCATACAACTCATCAATTCTTGGATTGGTGATCTTACTGCTCATTCTCTTCTTGCTCTGCCATCCATAATCCAGAAGTTTCCCAAAATTATGAAGATTGCCTCTCAAAAGTTCATCCTTCATTGCATATGCTAATGCTTTCACTTCACACATAGCATCAAAAGCATCCTGTTTCTTATAGTTGTTGACCTGATCTTTGATAATATTGGCTGATACATGGATATTTCCTGTGTAACATAAGAGCAGATTATACTGTAACTCATGCAAGATTTCTTTTTTGATCCTCAAAGGGTTTACCACCACATTATTTCTTCCGTGAAATTCAATAAAATTAAATCCCCCAAAGGTCGCTGCATATTGATCCTGATATCCGCCTGCAATTCCAAGATCTTCTCGCTCTACACCATATGCCAGATCTGCAAGTGCATAGCCATCCATCTGCACACCTTTCCATTTTGCCATTGCGCTGAGAAGTGCGACCATGACAGTGGAAGACGTTCCAAGACCAGATCCCGGAGGTGCGTCACACTGGAGATATACCTCACATCCCTGACGGATATCCATTGCTTTTAGTGCCGCTGTTACCAGATCCAATTTTCCATCATAAATATAATTTTCTCTTGTGTTATATTTTACTGTCATATCAAAATCCAGAGAATGTACTGTAATCTGATCATCTTCTCTTGGAATGATAGAACAATATGCATATTTATTTATGGTGCTCCCTATGATCGCACCTCCCTGCTCCTCACAAAAAGGAGCGACATCCGTACCACCGCCTCCAAAACTCACACGCAGTGGTGCTCTTCCTCTGATTACCATACCACAATTCCTTTCTTTACATCTTCCTGAAACCGAAAATAATCCTCCGGAATGCCGATATCAATAAAATATCCATCATTGATCACAGCACCTAACATTCGTCCTTCCTGCATCCATTTTGGTATCATCTCATTTTCCAGAGATACCTTACCATTCGGGATTTCATCCAAAAGCTCTTGTCTCATCATATAAATACCGCCATTGATCGTTCCCGGTCTTGCCACACTGCTCTTTTCATTAAACCCTGTCAGTCTGTTCCCAGTTACACTTGCCTCTCCATAGCGTGAGATATCTTCTACTCTTCTTAAAACCAGCGCCATATCCATGTTTTCTTCCTGTAAAAACTTGGACAGCCTATTATAATCAAACAGATAAAATGTATCCGCATTCAGGACAAGAAATTGCTCATCATGAATGAAATGCCCTGCATTTTTGATCGCTCCTGCTGTTCCTAAAAGTTCTTCTTCATAGGAATAAGAAATTTTTACTCCAAATTCTTTTCCATCCTGAAAATATTCTTCCACCATACTTCCTTTATATCCTACAGCAAAAATGATCTCTGTGACACCCTGTTTTACTAACTCATGAACCACATACTCCATAAATGGTCTGCCTTCTACCAATGCCATTGGCTTTGGTCTGTCACTTACTACAGAACGGAGTCTTGTTCCAAGTCCCCCTGCCAACAAAATTGCCTGCATTTCCTGTTTCCTCCTGTTCTTTACCTGTTTATCATCTCTTATTTTTCTTTTTCCCTATATTTCTCTCTATACTTTTAGCCTATACTCTCTTTTTCAGATCGTATTACCTTGATTTTTCCATGATTCTTGTTGAATTATAGCATTTTTATATAGTTGAATCAATTACGAATGAATTAAGATTCTCAAAAAAGAACGCTGTACATGGAAAAGCACTCCATGCACAGCGCAAAAAATGTCAATTTTTCACAACACAAAAATCATCTTGTATGATATTCCAAACTGCATCCACACTGAAGTGATCTCTGATATATTGCTGTGTACTCCTGCTCAATCTGCTGCATTCTTCTGGATTCTCATACAAAGCAATGGTCTCATTGGCAAATGTCTCTGCCTCGTCTTCTATTTTAAGGATTTTTTCCACTCCCGGAATTCCCTCTGCACCAATTGAGGTTGTCACGATCGCAGAGCCATTATAGATTGCCTCCACAACCTTTCCCTTGACACCAGCACCATAACGCAGCGGAACGACCACAACTCTGCTGGTCGCATACAGTCTTGCAAGTTCTTCCTCACTCACAAATCCTTTCACAATAATACCCTGTTCCGGATTATGGAGTGCACGGATTTCCTCTGTGACCTTAGAACCGACAATATAAAATGGTGCTTTAGTTTTTTCATATACTTTTGGGAAAATCTCTTTCGCAAACCATAACACGGCATCCGCATTTGGTGGATGTGCAAATCCTCCAACGAACAAAAGCCCTTCTCTTCTTGCAAAGTCTTCTGGTATGTTCTCTAAAAATGTTTCATACACATATGCTGTGATCGCCTTAACCGGAATCTTAGGATCAATGGCATGGATTGCTTCCTCTTCAATGTAAGATGGATAATAAGACATATCTGCCCTGCGCATCATACCAAGTTCAATCGTCTTCCAGTACTCTGCCTCCCGTCTCTTTTTCTCATCTTTTGTGATCTCATATTCCCTGCTCTCTCTAAGAAAATGCAAGTCATGTCCATAATATATGATCTTAATATCTGTATTTTCTCGGATAAAATCTACATATTTTGTGGCAATGTGAGGACGGTTCAGATAAGCAATATCAATCTCTTCTTTGTTTTTTATGATCCAGTCCCAGATTCCAGCCTGATACTCTGCACCATACAAGATCTCAATTCCCATTTGCTGTAAAGCAGTAGAATAAGGTTCTTCATGAAGGAAATTATCTCCCAGGAATTTTACAACATATCCCTTTTTCAGGAACATTTTCAAATATTGATATGTCGTCTTAGAACCTGCATCTTTGTCAAATGTTGGAACATAATGATCTACCACAAGGATCACTGGTTTACCCTGACTTCTCTCTCTTGCTCTGAATGGATTTGGATTTCCTGTATTTTTGCACTGTTTTGCAAATTCATCCGCCCATTTTTCCCGCAATTTCTTGCTGTTTTCTACCTGATAACGCTTTAGACCTGTCCCATTCACATCTGTTCCATTTGAAACTCCCTCAAAATGGATCACTTTGGAAAGTGGCTGATAAACCACCCGATATCCCGCTTTTCTCACTTCAAATGCAAGATCAGAGTCCTCACAGTAAGCTGGCGCAAATCGCTCATCAAATCCTCCAATCTGATCCCACAAAGATTTAGAAAGCAGGATCGCTGCACCAGAAATATAGTCTACATCTTTTACATAGTTATACTCTGGCTTGTCAGGATCATCCAAACGTCCATAATTCCATCCAGACCCATCACTCCAGAGAATACCTCCGGCTTCCTGTAGACGACCATCCGGATACACCAGTTTAGAACCGACCATGCCGATGCTGTCATCAGACTCGATCAAGCGAACCAGAGAGCTCAGCCATCCCTCTGTCACCTGTGTATCATTATTCAAGAACATAATATAACGACCTCTTGCCTTTTTTGCTGCCTGATTGCAGTTCTTTAAAAAGCCTTGGTTGGTTATATTCCTGCTGACGATCACATTTTTTACGAATTTTCCGATTTTTTGTGTTGCATCTGTAGAGACATCATCTGCCAGAATCACCTCATAATCCACATCCTTTGTGTATTCTGCAATGGAACGCAGACACTCATATGTGTAAAACACCTGATTATAACAAGGGATGATAATAGACACCATTGGTTTCTCTGTCTTTGGCAAGATCACTCTTCCATTTGCCAGATATCCCTCTCCAATTGCAAAATCTCCTGCAATGCGGTTACGCCCATCTCGTGTCAGATACAGTTTCATGTACCTTCCCGGATGACGAAGTGTATTTTTTATATAATTTAATACTTTTCTGCGTCTTGTTCCCTTAGGGAACTTAGCATCCACCCAATGGAATATCCGTCTTGCGATCTTAAACAATACTGATTCATGTTTATTTAAATATACTAAAAGTTTTGCCTGTTCCTCGATTTCATGCCGCAGGTCTCTGATCATGATTTCAAGATTGGTCACATGGTTATTTGTCAAACGCTGCACTTCCTGCATTTTTCGGATTGTCTCGTCTCTCTCCTCGATCGCAAGATCTCTTGCCTCGATCTCTGCCAGCCTTCCCTCAGCCAGACCAATCGCATCTTTTCTCTGCTGTTCTTTATCTTCCCAAGATTCTGGTGTATAAACTGGCTGCAAATATTGTGTCAGATAAGAACTTCCTCCATTTGTCCCGCCATGTACATAATTCTGAAAAGATTGCTCCATAGCAAAATAAACCTGACCAAGCTCCTCAAAAATACCAAAAGCAGCCATATAGGCTTCTTCACTGTCAAACGGCAGCATATCACGGCATTTTAAATAGAAGTAATACAGATTTCTATAGAATAAGAATTCACTTGGAACAGGGAAGGAAAAGACCCATTCATAGTCCATACAGCAAAGCTGCTTTTCTCCTGTCACCATAATGTTTTCAAACAGACTGTCTACATTCGAAACCGCATAACAAGGACCTTGCAGCAACACATACTGTTCTTCTGTTAATCCCTGACCAAAAATCGTTTCAAATTCAGGCGTTCTCACAAACTCTGTCGCAGCAATCGTTTTCTCATTTTCTGATATACCTTTTCCCTCAAACAATGTTTTGAGAGCTTCTTCAATCTTTTCGACCACATGTGCAGTGTCCTCATCTGCAACCTGCCCGCTGCAAACTTCTCCCATCAGGATCTCTTCCATCGTTTTCCCAGTCAAAAACGGAAAACGTGCCATCATCCCATCTTCACTGATTGTAACAGGCACAAGATCCAGCCACGGAGATATCTCCCAAATACTTTCACGTTTCTTTGGTAAAGACTGGATATGTTCCTTTCCCTGCACCTTTATGGCTTCTTTTTCCACAAAACGCTTCCCATCCTCACGGATGATGCTGGTCTTGATCTGAAATTCTTTTTTTCTTGTTTTGTTATATTTTACAAATAGTGTTTCTCTCATTGCAAACCCCTTAGTTCTTCTTTCTCCAAACCGCCAGATAAGAACTGGTAAAGTTTGTAAACTGCCCTTCCTCACAGCATATATTCAGCGCTGCCTCCTCCGAGATCACCTGATAACGGGGTGCATCATATGCTGCTCCAAGATTGCTGAACTCTCCTGGTGCTGGCAGGTGTTCATCGGAATAAATGCTGACAGGAATCCTATAGTCAGGGATCGGATAATACCAAGAACATGTTCCATCATCCTCTGTTCCCAAAAGCATTGCTTCCAGCTCTTTTTTTGTAAAACCACGCTCTAAGCGTGCTGCACCGCTAAAATAACGGACTGCCATCCGGTTTGCCGTTGCCACGAACAGGCTTCCTCCCGTTCTGACATATTCTTTGGCTTTTCGAATCAGATCTTCATAAGGAGTTTGGGAAGGAAACCACTCAAATGCTCGATCCATTACACCGATCAAAACCACATAATCAAATGCTCCCATTCCATCTTCATCCGATACCTCCCGAACATAAGACAGAGTGCCTTCTATCTGTTTTTTGCCCTCTAACACATCAGAAAAGCGCATTTTTGCCACACGTTCTTCATCTGGATCTGTCTCAAACACAGTCACATCCAAACCCTTTTTCAAAAACAATCCTGTGACAGCTCCCGCACCGGATCCAATCTGCAATAGTTTCTTTCCCTTTTCAAAAGGATACCACTCTAAAAGATTCTCTCTTAGATCAGAAAACGCATACAGCACTGCCGGATCTGACTCACTTTGCACTGCACGCTCTGTATCTGCATCGTAGTGCTTGAGAACTTTTATGATCTTTTCCACATTTTTCATTCCGCCTTCACTGCCTCTTTTGTTCTTACATGTTCAAAGAACTGGGCAATGTTCCCCTTTCTGCCATAGTATAATCTATGCCTGTCTTTCTTTTGCCGGATAAAATTTTGTTTCCACCTCAGACTCCATATCATACACACCAACTGTATTTTTATTGGAAATGACGGTTAGGTTTGCCACATCATACATTCTGTGATATACGACATGTTCCCCTTCTTCAAACCCTGTACAGCTCATAGAAATCAGATATTCTCCTCCCTGAAGTGTCATTTTTTGTTTAAACTCTACCTGATAAATGTCTCCCGGACCTACAGCTTGGATCTCACAGCCCTCATACATTGTGTTCGTGCCTGTCAGATCTGCTCCTTTTTTATCCTTAATGGTATACGTAAAAATAGGTGACTCCAACGGAGCATGAAAACGGATTCTTTCCCTGATCGTAAACATTTCTCCCTTTAACAGAAGATTGGTAATGTTTCCTCTGGCATCAAGCAGACCAAAATCGTAAATCTCTGCTCTCTTATCCCCATACTCTGTGCGATTAGGATTGATGGTCAGTTTGTCTTTCATAAGCTGCTCTTTATGGGGATCGCTGTAATCCTGTTTAAGATCAGCAGAGGAAACCTTACCGTCTCCACTTGCTTCCTGTGCCAGTTCTTCCTCCAGTTCCTCTGCCTGTCCTGCCAAGATTTTCTTGTAAAGATCCACCATATGCCCAGCTTCACCCTCTGCTACAAAATTTCCTCGATTTAACAAGACTACTTTCTCACAATATTTAATAACACTTCCCATATCGTGTGTTACCATCAGGATCGTAGTCCCATTTTTGCGGATCTCTTCCATACGGCGATAACACTTTGCCTGAAAAAATACATCTCCCACAGAAAGTGCCTCATCTACGATCAATATTTCTGGTTCTACATTGATCGCAAGCGCAAATGCCAACCGCACAAACATACCACTGGAATATGTTTTTACTGGCTGATACACAAAATCCCCAATATCTGCAAAGTCCAGAATATCCTGAAGTTTTTCATCCATCTCTTTTCTGGTAAAGCCCATCATAGTACCGTTCATGTAAATATTTTCGATTCCGGTATAATCCATGTTAAAACCAGCTCCCAGTTCCAGAAGTGCTGATATTTTCCCATTTACTGTCACAGTTCCTGTCGTTGGTGTCAACACTCCTGTGATGATTTTTAAGATCGTAGACTTCCCTGAACCATTTGTCCCGATGATCCCCACGGTCTGTCCCTTTTCCACAGTAAAAGAGATACCATTCAACGCATAAAAGTCTTTGTGATAACTTTTATGCGTCAGGCTTATGGATTCTTTCAGCCTATCAATCGGTTTATCATATAATCTATATACCTTTGTTACATCCTGTACGGTGATCGCCGCCATGTTCTGTATCAATTCCTTTCTTTGTCTCGGGCATATACTGTTTTTTCAACACCCGATCCTTTTTCTTCCTGCCGTTTTTTGTGTTTTATCTTATTTGACCTTTGGATTCAGTATAGCACATCTATTCTTATCATGACAATATACATTGTACCCAAAATCCTTCCAGTCTTTCTGTTACAAGATTTTTTCTTCTAACAGCAAAGCAGACGCTAATCTCTTGTTTCTGCCATACCTTCGCATGGCTTTCACTCTCCTGATTCCCGTCTGCTCTCTGTATCCGTAATTTTTTAATGTCAATCTACTATTTTATTGTATCATTATCCATTTTGTTTCTGCATCATCTCATGTTCTTTTTTTAATTCCTGATATAAGACATAAGATGACCATTCTTTATTTGTCTCTGTAAGAATTGCTTTCAGATTGATCCTAGCCTGATTTTTGCGCAGTGCATTCAAAAGTTCATCCAGACGATTTCCCGAAAATCCATACATCACCATCATTTCTTCCTGAATGCTTTCTTTTTCGTTTTCTGCCCCATCTGTATCCTGTGTTTTTACACAATCCATCAGATTTGCAGTTTCTTCCTTTGTAATCTCTCCCGACTGTCCATTGATCAAATCTTTGATAGGAAGATGATATTGCTCTGGGGAAACCATCCGGATCTTCACCCCCATTAACAGAAGGACTCTTTTTAGTCTTTTTGCCTTTTCTTCGTCTTCAATATGGTACAGCAGCACAATTTCATTATGACGCATCCTCTCTTCCTCCCATCTCTTCTTATTTTTCGTTTTCCAGCCGTTCTCTGACTATCTCAAGAAGCTGTTCTTTGTCATTCTTACTTGGTTCTTGAAAAACCATCTCCAACAATTCCTGAAGCATCTCACCCATAGCTTTTCCGGGCTTCATACCTGCTTTTATAAGATCACCGCCATTGACTTTGAGCATTTGCAGGGAAATACAATCCTGATCTTTCAAAATCTCTTCTGTCAGTTTTTTTTCTTGTTCCCAGACACATTTTTTATCTTCACAGTCCATAGGTCCATGCAAAAGCAAATATTTCACCTGTAAATAGTCCAAAAACAATTCCGGTCCTACCTCACTCAGCTTTTTCCGGATGGACGGTTTATCTGTCAAGATCAGTTCATCCAATAATCTCACCAATACAGATGATTTTTTGATCGTATCATTATCTGCCTTTAGATCTACAAGGATTTTTTTGACTTCACCTGGTTTTAAATGGCTGCACACTGCCGCAATCCTCATATGCTGTCTAGGTGGAAGCTGTGCGATACGCAAAAGACACGTTTCAAGCTCTTTTCGTTCTGTCTGTGAAAAAATCTTTGGAAAGTCCTGTGTGATATAAGATGCCATATTAGTATCCCACACATCCAGCAAATGTTCTGGATGTGCAGAATTTAGCAATTTTAACAATTCTGTCAAAATACGTTCCTTACTCACATGAGACAGATTTGGTGCAATCTCTCTCATTGCCTGATATGTGTCCAGATCGATCACAAATCCCAGTTGTCCGGCAAATCGAACTGCCCTCAAAATCCTTAGAGCGTCTTCTGTAAATCTCTCAGTTGCATTTCCCACACAGCGGATCCGTTTTTCTGCCAGGTCTTGCTGACCCTCAAACGCATCTACAATCCCACTTATGTGACTGTATGCCATTGCGTTGATCGTAAAATCTCTTCTTTTTAGATCTTCCAGTAAATTGCTGGTAAATGTCACAGATTTTGGATGTCTTCCATCTTCATATTCTCCATCGATACGGTATGTTGTAACCTCATAACCTGTCCCATGCATCAAAACAGTCACTGTTCCATGCTGGATTCCTGTATCTACCGTTCTTTTAAAGATATGTTTTACATCCATTGGCATTGCAGATGTTGTGATATCCCAGTCACCTGGTACTCTGCCAAGCAAAGTATCCCGAACGCATCCGCCCACTGCATATGCCTCAAATCCGGCTTCATTTAGCCTGCCGATGATCTCTTCTACCTCTTTTGGCAGCTGTATCTCCATCTTTTGCCCTCTTTTCTGTCTCTATATTCATCAATCTTAGTATGCTTTTCCCCAGTATACCATTTTAGTTGCCGGTTTTCCACAACATACACAAGTCTCTGCAAGTTTTTCCTGTGCAAACGGCATACATCTGGATGTTGCACCTGTCATTTCTTTGATTTTATCCTCACACTCTTTACAGCCACACCACATTGCTTTTACAAAGCCAGGTTTTTCATTCACTGTCTTTTCAAACTCTTCCATAGTAACAGCCGTATAGGTGTGAGCCTCTCTGTGTGCACGGGCACGTTCCAGCATATCTTTCTGGATCGTATCCAAAAGTTCACCGATTGTTTGATCCAGATTGTCCAAAGATACTGTCATCTTTTCATGTGTATCACGACGAACCAAAACAGCCTGATTGGAAGCGATATCTCTTGGTCCGATCTCCAAACGTACCGGAATTCCTCTCATCTCTGATTCACTGAACTTAAATCCCGGACTCTTATCAGAATCATCTACTTTCACACGGAAGTTGGAAAGTACTGCTGACAATTCTCTTGCTTTCTCTAATACGCCCTCTTTATGTTGCTGAACCGGAACGATCACAACCTGTGTCGGAGCAATTCTTGGCGGCAGCACCAGACCACTATTATCACCATGTACCATAATGATCGCACCGATCAATCTTGTTGTCATACCCCAAGAAGTCTGGTGAACATATTGCAGCTTATTTTCCTTATCAGAATACTGGATTCCAAAAGCCTTTGCAAAACCATCTCCAAAGTTATGGCTTGTTCCAGACTGAAGAGCTTTTCCATCATGCATCAATGCTTCAATGGTATAAGTTGCCTCTGCTCCTGCAAATTTCTCTTTATCTGTTTTCTGTCCACGCACTACCGGCATTGCCAATACATTCTCACAAAAATCAGCATACAGATTCAGCATTTGGATTGTTCTTGCCTCTGCCTCTTCTGCTGTTGCATGAGCAGTATGACCTTCCTGCCACAAGAACTCTCTGGAACGCAGGAACGGTCTTGTTGTTTTTTCCCAACGCACAACAGAACACCACTGGTTATAGCATTTTGGAAGATCACGGTAAGACTGGATCTCTTTTGCATAAAAATCACAGAATAAGGTCTCAGAAGTCGGTCTTACACACATTTTTTCCTGAAGCGGCTCTAAACCTCCCTGTGTTACCCAAGCTACTTCTGGAGCAAATCCTTCTACATGATCTTTTTCCTTCTGTAACAGGCTCTCCGGAATAAACATTGGCATATACACATTCTCCACACCAGTCTCTTTAAAACGACGATCCAGTTCTTTCTGAATATTCTCCCAAATCGCATATCCTGCTGGTTTGATTACCATACATCCTCTCACACTGGAATAGTCGATCAATTCTGCTTTTAATACAACGTCTGTGTACCACTGAGCGAAGTCATCTTCCATAGATGTGATCGCCTGTACAAGTTTCTTATTATCTGCCATCTTTATATCTCTGCTACTAAAAACATATACATATGTGTATATGCTAGATGATACGCTACAATTTCACAATTTGTAGTTACTGTTTC
>CAJMNU010000031.1 GCA_905214855.1 uncultured bacterium
CACAGCTCTGGATGCCTTGAAATGGCCGGAAATCCTGGGCTGTATTGCCGGAGATGACACGATTATGTGTGCGGTGAGAAGTGTGGATGATACCATTCTGCTGATGGATAAGATCAGGAAAATTGTGAATGGGTGATCACTGGGAGGTAAAGATTGCTGTTACAGTTGAGAGTGAAAAATCTGGCATTGATTGATGAAGCAGAAGTAGAATTTGGTCCAGGATTAAATATTTTGACAGGAGAAACCGGTGCAGGAAAATCAATCCTTATGGGTTCTGTGAATCTTGCACTGGGAGGAAAGGTTTTAAAAAGCAGCATTCGCAGTGGTGCAGACTATGCCTATGCAGAATTGTTGTTTTCTGTGGATGGAAAAGAAAAGACAGAAAAGTTGAAAAAGTTGGGAGTGATGCCAGACGAAGATGGTCTGGTGATCGTTTCCAGAAAAATCACAGAGAATCGGAGTATTGCCAGAGTAAACGATGAAACTGTGACAGCGGCAAGGCTTCGGGAGATTACAGGATTGCTTTTGGATATCCATGGACAGCATGAACATCAATCTCTTCTTTATAAGGCAAAGCATTTAGAAATCTTGGATGAGTATGCAGGAGAGACTGTAAAAAAACTGAAATGTCAGACTTCAAAGGCTTTTTTGGAATATCAGGAAGTAAAGAAGAAATTGTCCCAGCTTCAGTTGGACGAAGAATCCAGACAAAGAGAGATGGATTTCCTTGAATTTGAGATAGAGGAGATCGAATCCGCTTCTTTGAAAGAAGGAGAGGAAGAGGAGCTGGCAGAGCGATACAGAAGACTGAACCATTTTCAAAAGATTGCCACTGCATTGCAGACAGTATCCAGAGAACTGGACGGAGATGGTCTGGGAAGAGCGATACGGGAAATTTCAGAAGTTGTCGGATATGATGAAAAAATCAAAGAATTAGAGTCTCAACTTTTGGATGCAGAAGCCATTTTGAATGAGGCAGAACATAGTGTGGCATCCTACTTGGATGGTATGGTATTTGATGAACATGAATTTTCAGAAATAGAGGAACGACTGGATTATATCAGAGGATTAATGGCTAAGTATGGCGGAAGTTTGGAACAGACAAGAAAAAAGTTGGAAGAAAAGAGGGAACGCCACGATCTGCTGGAACATTATGATGAATTGAGAGTGAATATGGAGAAAGAACTTCTGCAAAAAGAAAATGTTTTGCGAGAAGTTTCAGAGCAACTGTCAATAAATAGAAAAAAAGCAGCAAAAAAACTTACAAAAGAGATTCAAACAGCACTTGCAGAATTGAATTTTATGAATATAGAGTTTGAAATGGCTTTTGGTGTGAAAGATCATTTTACTGCTGACGGGATAGATGAGGCTGAGTTTGAGATTTCTACAAATCCAGGAGAACCAGTAAGACCGCTTGGTATGGTGGCATCTGGAGGAGAGCTTTCCAGAGTCATGCTTGCCATTAAGGCAGTTCTTGCAGATACAGATCAGATTCCAACCCTGATTTTTGATGAGATTGACACAGGGATCAGCGGGCGAACAGCTCAAAAGGTTTCAGAAAAGCTATATTATATTGCCAAAACACATCAGGTGATCTGTATCACACACCTGCCACAGATCGCCTCTATGGCAGATTCCCATTTTGAGATAAAAAAACAGACAGAAGGAAATAAGACAGTAACACATATTTATCCGTTGGATGAAAATGCCCAGATACAAGAACTGGCAAGACTTTTGGGTGGCGCTGAGATTACAGAGAGAGTGCTGGAAAATGCCAGAGAGATGAAAATATTGGCAAAGCAGAAAAAAAGACAAGACTGACCAAAAACTAACAGAGTGTTTTACCATGAAAGGCACATACTAAGAAGGAGCATGAAAATGTTCCTTCTTTTTTTGTGATAAAAGTAAAAAAGGAGGAACAGATAAAAGGAGGTCTTGTACATGGCAGGCGACAGAAGATGGAGAGATGGGGATGATAGATGGAAGACAGATAGAGAAGTTGGTATGAGCGCATGGGATGATGATGGACTGGAATGGATTGATGAAGAAAAATATTTGCAGGAGTGGGATGAAAATCTGATATATAGAGAAAGACAAGAAAAAGAAAGAGGAGAAGAACCTAAACGAAGAAAAAAAAGAAAGGACAGTAGGAAGCAGAAGAGTAAGAGAAAATGGAAAATATTAAAAGTCATATCAACGTGTACTTTGATGTTTTTTATGAGTATCATAGGGTATGCTGGGTATTATTTGGAAAAGAAAGTTCCTGATCAGATCAGTATTGTGGCAGATCAGGAAGAGAAGTTCTTTTTAGGGCTTCCAATCCGTTCTATGTTGGTGAGCGATAGTGCAGAGGTGGCAATTGGAAATGGTTCTAATATCCCATCCGATGCTATAAAATTGGACAAGAATGATACTGTCAGCTTGTATTCTGAGCAGTTGGGGAGCTATCGCCTTGGATTGCATCTATTTGGAATGCAGGTAAAAGAAATACAGGTGGACGTAGTAAAAGAGCAGCAGGTCATCCCATGTGGGCTTCCAGTCGGAATCTATCTAAAATCAGATGGTGTGATGGTGATCGGTACAGGTGAGATTATAAATAGTATGGGAGAAGTAGAAGAGCCAGCATTGGGAATATTAAAATCAGGAGATTATATCAGGACAGTAAATGGAATAGAAGTGACAACACAAGATGATTTATTTGAAGCACTGGAAAAGAATGGAAAAGAACAAGCAAAACTTGGGATTTTGAGAGATCAGGAACAGATGACAGTGAACTTGGATCCTGTGGAAGCAGAAGATGGAAAATATAAGTTGGGAGTCTGGGTGAGAGAAGATACACAGGGAATCGGAACTGTAACATATGTAGATCAAAATGGAGGTTTTGGTGCATTAGGACATGGGATCAGTGACAGTGATACAGGAGAAGTAGTGCAAATTGTAGATGGGACTTTATATAATACAGAGATCATGGGAATTGAAAAAGGAAAAGCAGGGAATCCGGGAGTCATGTCTGGGGTGATTTATTATGGAAATCAATCCAAAATAGGAAATATTAACAAAAATACACCATGTGGTATTTTTGGAACAGTGAATAATAAATTTAAAAGGCGTTGGCAGGGAGAGAAAGTGGAACTGGGATTTAAACAGGAGATAGAAAAAGGAGCAGCTACCATTCTCAGTGCAGTAAGTGGGGAATTAAAGGAATATGATATTGAAATATTAAAAATTGATACCAATGCTTCTAACAATAATAAAGGCTTAGTGATCAAAGTGACAGACCCAGCACTTTTGGAATTGACAGGAGGAATTATACAGGGAATGAGTGGGAGTCCAATTATCCAGAATAACAAGCTGGTAGGGGCAGTTACCCATGTGTTTGTAAATGACCCCACAAGGGGCTACGGAATTTTTATTGAAAATATGCTGGAAGCAGCGGAATAGTTTTGAGCAGGTAATGCAGTGAGTATTTCATTGTGTTGCCTGCCTTTTAATCTTTCTGCTATCTGTAAAATTTAGGATACCTATGTTATAATAAAAATAAGAAAGTTTTGAAATAGACGGAGACTATAATGTATCATTTCTGTAGTTTCTTTATAAAAATGATGTTTTATTTGTAGATGGACAAAAGAGACAAGAGAATGTATGAAATCAGGAGGGGATATATGAAGTTTTGGACAATTCAAACTAAGGATGTAATTGAAAGTATTAAAGGAAAAGGAGTGTATCAACCAGATTTTAATAGTAGTCGTTATTTACATACAAACCAGAATTTAAGTATTTTGTATTCTGTAATATTACAATCTTTCAATCAAATAAATAAAAAAGATTTACCAGGTGTTATCTATGCTTTCGCTAAAAGTGATAATCATAGAATATATTCTATTAATACTATTGAAGAATTTGAAGAATTTATAAAAAGCAAACAATCAGTGATTGGTGGATTTTGGAAACAATTGGATAAAGAAAATTCGGTGATTCTGGAACTGAGTTATGAAGATAATTTTAATCCTATATTTATAGATATTAATGATTTTCAATTTTTAATGCCGCCAGTGATGTTGTTACCTCCATATACTCAAGAATCTATAAATAGGATATTAAGAGATATTACACAAGGTCAGATTACGCTTTCTGAATTTCCAAGTAATGTAATCCAAGCCCATTTACCTTATATTGAAAAAAGGAACATAATAAATATTTATCCAGTATTTGAGATAAATGAGTAGATAAATTTTAATTTTCTGACGGTTGTGGATTGTTAAACTGTTGTTTTAATGATAACCATTTGTGAGTGGCAGTCTGACGATTCAAAACGGAAAGAGAGTGTGGATGAATAGTAAGGCAGACAATGGGCAGTTTACGAGATAAAGCATATGGAGAGGTGTATGTTATACTTGTTATAAATTGATGTGAAGATGGCAGATAAAAAGAAACGCAGTCAGGTATTTCGATACCCGATTGCGTTTCTTTGATGGATATGAGTCTGCTTTGATCAATATGTATTGTTTCAAGGATCATTTTGCAGATTTTTGTGGTATAACAAAAATAAAGATCAATGAGCTGATCAATAAAAGTCCTGGATAGAACAAGTTAGGCATGATATCGAAAGCAGAAAGTTCATAACCTAATTCAGTGGCTGCCGAAATAGCAACCAGCATTTGTGCACCATATGGAATCACACCTTGTGAAATACAGGAAAAAGTATCCAAAAGAGATGCAGCCTTGCGAGGTGTAATATCATATTCTTTGGACATTTCCTTTGCGATTGGGTTTGCCATTACAATGGCAACTGTATTATTTGCAGTTGCGACATCCATTGCACAAACCAACAGCCCCATACCAAGTTGTCCGCTGCGTTTTCCCTTAAAGATGCTGCGGATTGCTGATAATAGAGCTTCAAATCCACCATATTCACGGATTAGGGAACACATTGCAGCGACAAGGATGGCAACCATGGATGTTTCAAACATTCCAGCTGCTCCAGATCCCATGTTTGCCAGAAGGTCTGTTGCTGCTGTCTGTCCTGTTACAAGCATGATGAAAGAACCAGAGACAATGCCGATTAAAAGAACGACAAAGACATTGATTCCACAAATTCCTCCTATTAATACAAGTACATATGGAATGATCTGAATTAAATTATAGGATTCAGTTAGAGAGCCATCTAATTTGGTTTTAAATGATAATATAAGAATTAGTACTAAAGTAGCTAATGCAGCAGGTAAAGCGATGGCAAAGTTTTCACGGAATTTATCTTTCATTGCACAACCCTGTCCATTGCAGGCAGCAATGGTTGTGTCGGAGATGAAAGAAAGATTATCTCCAAACATTGCTCCACCCATCACTGAGCCAACACATAAGGATACATCAAAACCAGATGCAGAAGAAACAGCGATGGCGATTGGTGTCAGTAAGGTGATTGTTCCGACAGAAGTCCCCATTGCGGTTGATACAAAACAAGCTACTATGAAGAGTACAGCAACGGCATAGCGAGCTGGGATCAATCCAAGCATGAAAAAGGCAACGCTTTCAGCGCTGCTTCTGCCTACAACACCTACAAAGGTTCCAGCTGTCAAAAAGATCAAAAGCATTGTGATAATATTTTTATCTGCAAGCCCTTTAGCCATCAATTCTAATTTGTCTTCAAATTTTACATTCCGATTCTGTAGGCATGCAACTAAGATAGCTGCAAGAAATGCAATAATGATTGGAATGTTGTAAAATCCCATCGGGATTTTCATTACATACTCAAACAGAATTCCCAGACCAAGATATAATACTAAGAAGACTCCGATTGGCAGTAATGCAATTGGATTACTTTTTTTCATTTGTACTTCCCCATTCTTTCTTTAATTTTTTATAAATTACATTATTTATACTATACATCATTTTATTTTAATAAACAACTTGAATGATGAAAGAAATAGGGGAAGCACAAAAGCTGGTCAAAGGATAACAAGTATTATATAATTTTTCCAAACATCTTGAAGAAAGAAAAAATAAACCAAAATTAAATAAGTGAGGCTTGAGATATGAGAAATCAATTAAAAAAAGGAAAAGCATACTACCATCTTCCGGGCTTGTTTGAATTTTATGAGCTTTACTCCGTGTTTTTACCATTATTCCGTGAACATAGGGAATATTTCTATGAATGGTGTGATATTGGTTCTTTATATGGGACTTTAACAGATTGTCTTTGGAATGGAGGACGTGTTGGAGGAGGAGAGGTAGATCCGCAAGAAGTTTTAGCATTGGTGCAGGAATATGGAATTTCAGCCCGTTTGACATTCAGCAATTCTTTGCTTAGAGAGGAACATCTTTTGGATGAGAGATGTAATACCCTTTGCGCTTTATTTGAACAAAGCACAGGAGAGCGCAATGGTATTATTGTACATTCAGATTTATTGTTGGATTATCTAAAAATAAAGTATCCAAGATTGTACTTTGTTTCTTCTACCACGAAGGTTTTGACAAATTTTCAGCAGTTTGTGGATGAAGTAAATAGGGATGACTTTTGTTATGTTGTACCAGATTTCAGGTTAAATAAAATGTTTGATCAATTAGATGGTCTTTTGGGATACCAGAAAGATAAAGTGGAATTTTTATGCAATGAATGTTGTTGGTTTGGTTGTAAGGACAGAAAAATTTGTTATGAGGCTGTCAGCCGTAGAAATCTTGGAGAAAGTTATATGGAGCATCATTGTACTGCTCCCAAATCTGACCAAGGTTATCGTTTTTCTGAGGCAATGAAAAATCCGGGATTTATCAGTGTAGATGATATTAGAGATACCTATTTGCCAATGGGATTTTCTAATTTTAAAATTGAGGGAAGAGGACTTGGAAGTGCATTGATTCTGGAATTTCTGCTCTATTATATGACGAAACCAGAGTATCATCTTCAGGTTCGAGAAAACATATACCTAGACAGCATGTTGGATTTATTTTAAGTGTGATCGTGAAAACAATAAGGTCAAGGATAGGAAAGAAAGTATAGAAATCATCAGGGAAAATCGTTGGGGGATTGAAATATGTCAAAGAGATGGAGTAAATTACAGCACAGATTATATAATTTAATGGATATGTCTTTAGATTTCCAAATACATTGTTGTCTATATGAGATGAACAGCAATGACGGATATCATAGTTCAAAATTACCACGTTATTTTATTACAATAGAAAAAGAAATCATATGGGATTATCCGAAACAGTTTGACACTACATTGCAATATGGATTTCAGTCCTATCCATGGGATAAGGAGATATCTGAGATATCCGATGTCATAGAGGAGTACATACAACGACCTTTTGATGAAATCATGGATGAATGTAAGGATGATAAATGGGGTATCACAGATATATTAAGAGTGTGTGATAGAAGATTAGGAAAAAGGAGATTGAGAGAATTGAGCGATGCGATAACAGAAGAGAAATTACTTAGGATTATAAAGAAAAGACTGAATGAAAGCTAGGGATAAGAAAGGCTAAAGAGTCATTGACTCTATAGAAAATTTAAATGTATAATAAAAGCATCATAGGGGGATATGGGGTCAGAGGATAGAAAAAAGGAAGGCACAAGAAGAAAGCAAGTGAGAAGTACAAACAGATCAGTAAATAGACCAGTACAGCGAAATAAGACAGTGGGTACCTCGAATTTGAGAAAAATAAATCGCACAAAAAAGAAGAGTAGCAAGATTTATATCTTCTTTTTGGTGATTTTGATTGTTTTCGGAGTAGGTATTGGGGCTGGATATCTGCGTTCTAAGCTTGAGTCAAAGGCATTGGAAAGATGGGGATGAAGAGGCTTTTAGAGCGTTGTTTACAGATTAGCTGGATACAAAAACAGAGAGTAAAAAGAAGACAGAGAAAGAGGGCGATATAGAAGAAAAAACTACAGAAGATCAGGAGACAGAAAAGTAGAAATATGCAGACTCAGGCAGATTACGCAACATTGTTTGAAAATATTGCTTATCAAGAAGGAAGATTCAGGTATTCTCAGGCTTGGGGGCGGTATTTTAATAAGATGATGGCACAGTCGGCAGAGATGAAAAACAAAGCGATCCGAACCAGAGTTTTCTCTAAACTGACCTCTTTAGGAATAGGGCTGGATATCGTTGGAAAGCTGTTTGACTATGGATCTGCTCTTCAAGCTTATGAGAATCGGGATGAGATCGCATTAAAAGGTGCAAAGAGCCTTTTGTCACAAAATGCTCTGATGGAGCAGATGAAACCTGAAAAAGGATATTTTTTAAAACCAGAGAAAAAGTTCAGTGTACAAGGGGTCAGAAGACCTTAAAAGACCTTAAAAGACTCAGAGAAAGTAGAACTGGAAAATCTACCTTGGGAAAAAGAATTTTATAAATATTATGTGTTTCCACGTATGGATATTTATACCCCTATCAAGGTAAAGGCTTCCCATAAAGACTATCCGAATTATGAGGAAAGCAATTCCAATAAAAAATTTGTCTTTATGGATGGAAAGATTCCAGTGAAAGAAGTGGAATGGGATCTTGGCAAGATTGAACTGGGTGAAGGACCCTATTATTCATATATCAGAGATCACTTGCTACCCCAAATAGGATATGCTTCACAGGAAATGACAAGTTGTTATGTGAATGGAAGAGAGATTGGGGGAAATAAATTCCGTTGGCATGGGATGACAGAAAAGGGATTATTTGAAGCAATACTTTGAATATATATCTTCTGGTAATGGAACTTATCAAGGATGTAATATGACAGTAACAGTAAAAGTAAAAGATTTTACAAATCTGAAGGAACATATTGAAAAGATATCGAAGTAGGAACAGAGAGTTTTATAGTTTCGGAAAATAATAAGACACGAGAACAAATAGGAAAAAAGGTAGGAGAGGGATGGAAAAGAGAAAAACGATAGGCTATAACAGAGAGTTATTTTTGGCAATTGTTACATTGGCATGGCCGACTTTGCTGGAACAGATGTTACAGACATTGGTGCAGTATATTGATGCAGCAATGGTAGGAAGAATAGGGGCAGCAGCAACTGCAACAGTTGGAATGAGTACATCAGTTACTTGGCTTGTGAATGGTCCTTTATTTGCTATGGGGATTGGATTTATGGCTTTTATTTCTAAAAGTATGGGAGCAGAATCTTATGATGAAGTAAGAAGAGCTTCTGTGCAATCTATTCTTATAGCTGTGATAAGTGGTTTGGCTGTTGGAATACTTACGCTTTTGGTTAGTCCTGTACTTCCGATATGGATGGGAGTAGAAGAGGAGATTCGGCATGATGCTTCATTATATTTTGCGATCATATGTCTTCCGATGCTTTTTAGAAGTGCGATCATTATTTTTGGGGCGGTTCTAAGGGCAGTGGGGGAAACGAAACTTCCAATGATCGTGAATGTTTGTATGAATATTGCAAATATCATCTTAAATTATATTTTTATTTACGATACACGTATGGTTCATATTGGAGGAAAAGAAATCCAGATCTTTGGTTTTGGTTATGGAGCGGTAGGGGCTGGGATAGGAACAGCATTGTCTTTTGTTGTGGGTGGAATTTTAATGACGATCGCTTTATACAAAAACCAATATGTATCTCCAAGAGGATGCAGGATCCGACCCGAAAGAGAAATATTAGAACCGTGTATTCGTGTGGGATTTCCAGTAGCTATGGAGCGTATGGCGACATGTCTGGGACATGTTGTATTTGCTTCATTGGTAACAGGACTTGGAACAGTAGCATTTGCGGCTCATTCCATTGCTCTTACGGTCGAACAGGCTTTTTATATCCCAGGATATGGAATGCAGACAGCTGCTGCGACTTTAGCAGGAAATGCGATAGGAGCAAAAGATCAAAAAAGGCTTCGTGAATTGACAAAAATGTTAATTTTTATGATTTTGGTTATAATGACTGTATCAGGTGCATTGTTATTTTTATTAGCACCTCAACTTCTTGCTATTTTTACAAAGGATACAGAAGTAATTGCTCTTGGAACGGTAGTTTTGCGAATGGTAGCTGTATCAGAACCGCTATTTGGAGTCCTGATTATTTTAGAAGGTATTTTCAATGGTGTGGGAGATACTGTCAAGCCGTTTTATTATGCATTGTTTAGTATGTGGGGAGTACGAGTTTTTCTTACTTTCCTTTGTGTCAATGTATTTCATTTGGGATTGTATGCGATTTGGGCTGTTTTTGTTTGGGTTGTGCGATTTGGGCATGTATGATCGCAAATAATGTTTGCCTTGGAACGTTATTTGTAATCAGATATATCAGAGGAGAGTGGAATCCACTGAATAAAAAAGCAGATGCACTGGTCTAAGACCCAGAAAAAATCATTAGAATGATAGGAGAAAATTATGTGTACAGCGATCACTTATAAGACAAAAGACCATTATTTTGGACGGACATTGGATTTGGAATATTCTTATCATGAAACAGTAACAGTAATTCCCAGAAACTTTCCCTTTGTGTTTCGCAATGGAGAAACGTTGGCAGATCACGCAGCGATCATTGGTATGGCTACAGTGGAAACTGGCTATCCCCTTTATTATGAGGCGGCAAATGAATGGGGATTGGCGATGGCAGGACTGAATTTCCCTGACAATGCACAGTATTTCCCTTTTGTTCAAGGAAAAAAGAATATTTCTCCTTTTGAATTCATTCCATGGATTCTTTGTCAGTGCAGAAATCTGGATGAAGCAGAGGCATGTCTTGGAGAGATAAATTTATGGGAGAGTCCTTTTAATGAACAAATGCCGCTTTCTCCTCTGCATTGGATCATTGCAGATAAAGATAGATCGATCACAGTAGAATGTGTTGCAGAGGGAGTGAAAGTATATGAAAATCCTGTAGGAGTGCTGACCAATAATCCTTGTTTTGATTATCATATGACCCATCTGAGCGAGTATCTCAATCTTACCGCATTGACTCCCAATAATCGTTTTGGTGAAGTAGAGCTGGTACCATACTGTAAGGGAATGGGAGCTATAGGACTTCCCGGAGATCTGTCTTCCTCTTCCAGATTTGTTCGTGCCACATTTGTAAAATTAAATTCTGTATCCGAAGAAAGTGAGAAGGAAAGTATAAGCCAGTTTTTCCATATTTTGGGTTCTGTAGAGCAGCAGAGGGGATGTGTAAAACTGGATGACGGAAAGTATGAAATAACAGGATATACCTCCTGCATGAATACAGACAAAGGTATTTATTACTATACCACATATGAAAATCAGTGCATCAGTGCAGTAGATATGCATTCTTGTGATCTGGATGGAGAGGAACTTTACAAATATCCTTTGATCAAGGAACAGGTCATCAATTGGCAGAATGGGAAAGATAAGTAAGAATACAGTTAGTCTGCCTGATATACTACTTTTCCGTTCAGGATAGTAATATAACTTTCAGCTCCCACAGTAGTCATAGGATCTGCTGTCCATATGACAATATCTGCGTCTTTTCCAGCTTCCAGACTTCCCACTCGATCTCCAATACCAGTAGAATTTGCCGGGTTGATGGTGATAGCATGCCATGCCGTTTCTGTATCAAGACCGGCATTGACGGCAAATGCGGCACACATAGGAAGATATTGGAGAGGAATGACTGGTGCGTCAGTGATGATGCTGACGGTGACACCAGCATCACTTAAAATCTTTGGTGTCTCAAAACTCTTATTTGTCAGTTCGATCTTACTCTTATTGCCAAATGTAGGACCAACAAATGCAGGATAGTTTTCTTCGGCAAGTTCATCTGCGATCAGTGCGCCATCTGTACAATGATCCAGAGTCAGTTTGACTCCAAATTCTTTGGCAATCCGTATTGCAGTGAGAATGTCATCTGCACGGTGGGCATGAGCCTTTAATGGCATTTCGCCTCGGATGACTGGCAGCATGGCTTCCAGTTTCATATCAAAAGGTGGATTATTGCCATTGTCTTTGTCTTCCTGATACCGTTTGGCTTTGAAAAGAAGTTCTCGAAGGAGAGCAGCTGTTCCCATACGAGTCATAGGACTTTTTTTAGAGTTCTGTCCATAGCATCGTTTAGGATTTTCACCAAATGCACATTTCATTGCAACAGGTTCTTTTACGATCATTTTGTCTACTCTGTGTCCACTAAGTTTGATAGCAGTAAAAGTTCCTCCTACTACATTTGCACTTCCCGGACCAGTACATGCAGTGGTTACACCTCCACGGATCGCATTAGAGAATGCTTCATCAAAAGGATTGATAGAGTCGATAGCACGAAGCTGTGGGGTGATAGGTTCGACGATCTCATTATAGTCCATTCCTTCCCATCCCATCGCTTCATTGTCCAAACCAATATGGCAATGAGCTTCTACACATCCTGGAGTTACAAGCCGCCCCTTTGCATTGATCACTTCTGCGCCTTCTGGAGCTTCAAGATCTGCTCCTACTGCCAAAATTTTGCCATTGTCAACCAGAATACAGCCATTTGGAATGTCAGCTCCTATCATAGGTTTGACATATCCATTTTTAATAAAAAGCATATATGTTCCTCCTGATTTTCGTTTTTTTCATTGTATCATTGTGTCCTCATATTTGCAAGCAAGGTATTATAAAACTTTACAACTGTCTTGTCATATAACAAGACAAGTGCTATAATGTCGCTTGTTTATGAAAAATTTTCAGAGAAATCGGAAATACAAAGGAGTATAGGGCTATATGTCAGTGACAGATGAGATAAGACGTTTAAAAGAAGAAAAAAATGCAGTGATCTTGGCACATTATTATGTGTCAGATGAAGTTCAAGAGATTGCAGATTATATTGGAGATTCTTATTATCTGAGTAAAATAGCGAAGAAAACACAGGCAGACATCATTGTTTTTTGCGGAGTGATGTTTATGGGAGAGAGTGCTGCGATTTTGAATCCAGATAAAAAAGTGCTGATGCCTGACAGGATTGCAGATTGTGCTATGGCACATATGGCAGATCTTGGAAAGATCGAGGATATGCGAAAGATATATGATGATCTTGCTGTTGTGTGTTATATCAATTCTACGGCAGAGATCAAGACACATGCAGATGTCTGTGTAACTTCTGCTAATGCAATAAAAATTGTAAAAAATCTTCCAAATCACAATGTTTTCTTTATTCCGGACGGGAATCTTGGGAGATATGTGGCAGAGCAGGTTCCAGAAAAAAATGTGATATTGAATGATGGATATTGTCCAGTACATGCTGCCATGACTCTTCAAGAAGTAAAAGATGCAAAAAAAGCTCATCCGGATGCAAAATTTCTTGTGCATCCAGAATGTACGAAAGACCTTTTGGATGAAGCAGATTATATAGGAAGTACATCAGGGATCATTGATTTTGTTTCAGCAGATGAGAGTGAAGAATATATTATAGGGACAGAAGAAGGCGTATTCTATGAGCTACGAAAACAAAATCCAGATAAGAAGTTTTATACACTTTCCCCAAAACAGATCTGTGCGGATATGAAGTTGATCACATTGGAGAAAGTATTGGATACCTTAAAAAACGAAACAAATGAAATAACTGTGACAGAAGAAATGAGAGAGAAGGCATTAGCTCCGCTTGAGAGAATGCTGGAACTTGCACAATAAACAGCTAAAGATAAAAAAGAAGATACGATAGGAAGACGGAAATGAAAACAGATATATTAATTGTAGGAAGTGGCTGCGCAGGACTGTATTGTGCCTTGAACCTGCCAAAAGATAGGAAGATTACAGTAATTACAAAAGCAGATGCAAAAAGCAATGATTCTTTTTTGGCTCAAGGTGGTATGTGTATGCTGAAAGATGAGACAGATTATGACAGCTTTTTTGAAGATACTATGAAAGCAGGACACTATGAAAATGATGAAACATCTGTAGATATTATGATCCATTCTTCTCAGGATGTTGTAAAAGATCTGCTGAGATTTGGAGCAGAGTTTCAGAAAGATGAGAATGGAGAGCTGCTTTTTACCAAAGAAGGTGCACATTCACAAAAAAGGATTATTTTTCATGAAGATGTCACAGGAAAAGAAATCACAAGCACATTGTTGAAAGAGGTAAAAAAGCAGTCTAATATTACAATTCTGGAACATACATCTATGATCGATATCATAGAAGAAGAGGGAACTTGTTATGGCGCTGTACTTCAAATGAAAGATGGAAGAGTGGAAAAGGCAGAGGCGGATTATACGGTGCTTGCTACAGGGGGTGTAGGTGGTTTGTATAAACATTCTACAAATTTCCGCCACCTTACAGGGGATGCGATTGCGGTTGCAATGCGTCATGGGATAGAGTTACGAGATATATCTTATGTTCAGATCCATCCTACTACATTTTATTCTGTAGATGAAAGAAGTTTTTTGATATCAGAATCTACAAGGGGGGAGGGAGCTGTTCTCCGTGATAAAAATGGGGAGCGTTTTGTAGATGAACTTTTGCCTCGTGATCTTCTTACCAAAGCAATCTTAGCACAGATGGAAAAAGATGGAACAGAGTTTGTTTGGGAAGATTTACGTCCCATACCAGAAGAAGAACTGAAAAGCCATTTTCCAAATATTGTTGAACATTGCAGGGAAAAGGGGTATGATGTAACAAAAGAATGTATTCCAGTAGTACCAGCCCAACATTATTTTATGGGAGGAGTCAAGGTAGATCATCAAAGTAAGACTTCTATGGAACAACTCTATGCGGTAGGAGAAACGGCATGTAATGGTGTGCATGGACGCAATCGTTTGGCAAGTAATTCTCTTTTGGAAAGTTTGGTTTTTGCAAAGCGTGCTGCACAGGATATTACAAAGAATCAGGAAATGGTAAAAAAGAATCCATATTTTATGGAAGCGTTTGATCTGGGAGAATACAAAGATGTGGACAGGCTGTGTGAGGAGAACCATCGGATTGTGAGAGATAAGATCAAGGCGTTAGAATAACGCAGATCTGTCAAAATAATATAGATGAAATGGAATAAATCAAATAAATAGAATAAATCAAATAAATAAAATAGATTAAGTA
>CAJMNU010000032.1 GCA_905214855.1 uncultured bacterium
ACACATGACATGTGCGCAGAGTTCTTCAAGGGCAATATCGAGGCCAGCAGACGCATTCAGTTAAAGGCAATGCCGCTGATCGAGGCCCTGTTCTCCGAAGTAAATCCGATTCCGGTAAAAGCTGCGCTTAACTTAATGGGCAAGAACGTAGGCGAGCCGAGACTTCCGCTTACAGTGATGGAGCCGCAGCACCAGGAAGTATTAAAGAAAGCAATGCAGGATTTCGGTATCCTGTAATAAAATACGAGGAGAAAAACATGATCAGAGCAATTATGAATGGCTGCCACGGCGTGATGGGTCATGTGATCACGGACATTATTTCCAAGGATGACGCGATCGAGATCGTTGCAGGCGTGGATATGAACACAGAAAACTATGCCGGATACCCGGTATTTAAGTCCCTCGACGAATGCCCGGAGGCAGATGTCATCATCGATTTTTCCACCGCAAAGGCGGTTGACGGACTGTTGGACTACTGCGAGACGAAGAAAGTTCCTGTGGTTTTATGCACCACAGGACTTTCCGAGGACCAGTTAAACCATGTGAAAGAGGCGAGCAAGGTGGACGCAGTCCTTCGCTCCGCAAATATGTCCATCGGAATCAACCTTCTCATGAAGACATTGAAAGAGGTCGCTCCGGTCCTTGCGGCAGCAGGATTTGACATCGAGATCTTAGAGAAGCACAACGACAAGTTTGAGTACAAGGTATCCTGGGGCGCGGATCTTCAGACGGAGCATGAACGCTATCTGACAGAGGAGATCTACAAGCGTCCGGTATTTGTGACGGACTATCCGAAGGAGATCAAGGCATTCTACATGAAGATGAACGAGGACGGCAAGACGGTAGCGGCAGTCGACTGTCTGGTTCCGGGAATCGGAGAGATCATCGGCGGAAGCCAGAGAGAGGACGACTACGACAAGCTTCTGGCACGTATCAACGAGCTGGGACTTCACGAGGAGGATTATGAGTTCTATCTCGATCTCAGAAAGTACGGTTCCGCAAGACATGCGGGATTCGGACTCGGATTCGAGCGCTGCGTGATGTATCTGACCGGTATGTCCAACATCCGTGACGTCATTCCATTCCCAAGAACCGTAAACAACTGCGATCTGTAAAGATACCAAGTAGCATATTTTAGAAGGGGATGATCGACTCTGACAGAATCGATCATCCCCCTCTTAGTATTACTTATTTAACATCTTTTTTCTTTTTATTTTTTAAACCAGACTTAAAAAAAATATCATGGCAACTCCATAGGACAAATATCACATTTTCCTTTGTTGCATGATTAAAAATCACTCGCAAATTGTTATATCTAATAAATAAGTATGCTTCATTTTATTCAATCGCAATGTAATAGAGGACTCTGGAGAATCTGCAAGCACCCATGTGATTATATAGGGAGAATTGAATGCTTCATTTTCCGAAACATTAGGAATGTCGATTGTCTGTTTTATTAGATTCGAATTAGAATTCAAGTCATTTATGAGTATAGAGACTGTTTCATTTAAATCTTCTATTTTATCTTCTTCAAATTTCCAAGAATATCCTGATTTAAATAATCCATCTTCGTTAAAAGCATAGATCACTTCTGCTTTTGCAGGAATCTTATCAATGTTATAGTAAACGGGAGGTGATAATGTTGCAACATTCTGCTCTTTTGAATAAAAATAACGCTGACTGTCAAAAGTCTTACTGTTTGGATCTAATACATCTGCACCATATGTGTTTTCCATAAATTCATCTATTTCCATATTCCAGGCAAATTCCGTATTTGGAAGCAACTCTGTATCATCAAAGATCACATCTGTAAATCGAGATATATTGACTGTTTTTTCGGCTGTTTGACGTAAAAAACCATTACAACCAGACAGTAATATCAGAAAAGAAAGGACAAACATTATTTTTTTCTTCATGAAAATTCCCCCTTTTTTTTAATTATATCACATGTTAAATAAGACATATCTTAGTATTTTCATACATATTTTTATTTTATTTTTTAATAGTTACAAAAAAAGCCAGAAAGCATAGAAATCTATATTTCTATACTTTCTGACTTCCTATAAAGTCAAACTGTGTATTTTCTTTTTATACTTCCCACAGTTTCACAACCAATATTATTTACTTCTATACTGAGTTAAAAGCTTATTGATTCTGTTGGTCGGGTTCAAAAGCTCACTCAAAGAAGCGTCATGGTTCAGATTATCAATGATCAGAGCAATGTATTTACTCATATCTACATTGATATAATATGGTCTGGACAACAATTCTGGTGTCTGATAAACTAAGTTTGTTGTCAGGATACGATCAATATATCCTTTCTCATAGTATTCATCAAATCTCTGAAGACCATTGGTGAACAGTCCAAATGTTGCACAGATAAATACTTTTCTTGCTTTGCGGCGCTTTAATTCTTTTGCAACATCCTGCATACTCTCACCAGAGGAAATCATATCATCAATGATCAGAACATCTTTTCCTTCTACAGAACTTCCCAAGAACTCATGAGCAACGATCGGGTTGCGACCATTTACAATCTTTGTATAGTCACGACGTTTATAGAACATACCCATATCCAGTCCCAAAACGTTTGCAAAGTATACAGCACGGTTCATTCCACCCTCATCTGGGCTAATTACCATCATATGATCGCTGTCAATCTGTAAATCCGGCTCATTCTTTAAAAGATGCTTGATAAACTGATAGATTGGCTGTACAGTCTCAAATCCCTTTAACGGAATTGCATTCTGTACGCGTGGGTCATGTGCATCAAATGTGATGATATTCTCCACACCCATATGTGTCAGTTCCTGAAGTGCCAATGCACAGTCCAGAGACTCTCTGCTAGAACGCTTGTGCTGACGGCTTTCATATAAGAATGGCATGATAACATTAATACGTCTTGCTTTTCCTGCTGCCGCTGCGATCAGTCTCTTCAGATCCTGAAAATGATCATCTGGGGACATATGGTTTGTCTGTCCACACAGAGAATATGTCAAGCTATAATTGCAGACATCTACCATAAAATACAGGTCATCACCACGAACGGATTCTTCAATCGTTCCCTTTGCCTCACCAGAACCGAATCTTGGGGTTTTGGATTCAATGATATAAGAATCTCTCTGATAGCCTGAGAAAGCAATCGTAGACTTGTGTTCACTCTCACGCTCTCTTCTCCATTCAACCAGATATTGATCCACTTTTTTTCCTAATTCAGTACAACTCTTTAACGGAACCAGACCAAGAGGTCCAACTGGAATTGTTTCAATAATCTTCTCTTCGTAAAGCATGTTCATCCTCCAACGTTATATTGCACAGTGTTGTTTCTATGACTCTCAACTTATTCTTTATAACATTCTATTTTCTATTAGTCAACCTTATAGATACTTTTTCATTTTTTTTTGTATCCGAATATCCTCTCCAAAAAGAGGAATGATCTGATAACTGCTCATAATACGAGACGCGATTCTGTCTGTAAACTCATCACGCAACCTGTTCAAAGGCAGATTCGTCGTGATAATTGTTCCCTTTTTGCGGTTCATTCTTTCATTCACACAGTAAAACAGCTGAGATGTTGTAAATGTGTTGATCAGCTCTGTTCCGATATCATCGATCACTAACATATCACATTCCAGAATATGGAGATACATATCCTGCATCTCATCCGGATTCTTTGATTCAAACCGATTCTTTGCAAAAATATCAAATAAATCGGTCGCTGACAAATATAAAACCGAATAATATCGGTCGATCAACTCTTTGGCAATGCAATTGCTTAAAAATGTCTTTCCGGTTCCGGTTGCCCCCGTAAACAGAATACTTCCTTTTTCTTGTTTAAAATCATATATAAAACGCCAGCAGCGGTTGACCACAGATTCCATATATTCTTTTTGTGTCTTTCCAATTCGTTCATCCACCTTTGAATTATTATAAAACTCAAAAGAAAAATGGTCAAAATTTTCATATTTCAGGATCTCACGGATATTAGACTGTGTATACAAAATCTCCATCTGTGCCTCTAAAAAACAATGACACTTCTTTTGTCCCACATATCCTGTATCTTTACAATCCGGACATTGATAATGCATCTGCATATAATCCGAAGGATAACCGGCAGAACGCAGCAAAGCTGCCTTTTGTTCTCTCAGATCCTCCAATTCCATCTTCATACTTTCCAGTGCATCTTTCTGTCCTTCCAGCATCATTCTGGCACGCTTCACCGCAGTTGTACTGATGGAATCGTCAATCTCTTTGATCATTGGTATCTTTGTATAGATCTCACGGATTCTCTCATCCTGTTCTCTCTTATTCTGAAACTGTTTTTGATTATATGAACGCATAATCTCGTCATATTGTGAATTACTCAATGCCATCCTGCTGCCCTCTCCCTTCCATCCTGTTCTCTCTGGTTTCTGCCTTTTCGCTGCTTATTTATACATCAGCACATTACATGCGTTGATTGTATTCATTCTATGATGATCCTGTATTCGCTCTGCATTACTTCTTTACTGGTTCTGTATTTGTTTTATATCTGCTCTGTCTTGCCTTTTTACTGATTCTGTATCATCTTCCACATCATCTCATCATAATCATAATTGTGCTGGTCAAAATTGTGGAAACGGTTTCGATTATTTGTCTGCTGTTTTACATTCATATTCACAGTATCCTTTTCCGACTCTTTCTTTTTTGTCTCCCGTTCTTCTTTTCTCTTTTCATCCAGAACCGCAATATCCTTTCCTGTCTTCACATTTTCTTTATGCCAAGCGGTCAGGATCTTATCCACATAGTCAAAACTGGGTGTATGGATCGCCATGATCGTGCGGCTGCACGCCTCCACAACAATCTCCTTTGAGAAACCATATTCACGAAACCATTTATCTATCAGCTGTTTTTCCGCAGCGGCAGGAGCTCTGCCTAACTGTCCCAATGCCTTCATTACGGCAAAACTGTTCTTGCTGAAACCTTCTGCATAAAACTTTGCTTCTGCCACTGTGGAAATTCCTCTTTGATGCCAATTTAATGCCACTGTTTCCATATAACGCACACTGCTGTGTCCTTCCTGTACACAGTATTCTGCCACATATTCCAACAATTCTGCTGGCATATGCAATCCTTCATATAAATAGGCAAATGTCTCACATTCTGGCGGAGTGAGTGGTTTCTTTCTATATTGCTGAACCACATAGAGCAGCTGTGCAAACTCCTCATCCGCAGTCAGCTCTGCCATATACTCCCTTCGGTCTGGGATCACGGAAGTATCTCTCTGTATCAGACCTCCTTCCCGTTCTGTCCCCAATGCCACAGACGCAGCCGGCTTTTCTTTTCCTTCCGCAGCCTGATTTTTGGTAATTGCCATCTGACTTTGGGCAGCCACAGCAAAATCATGTTCCATTGTATCAAAAACAGAAGAGCCTGTTTTCACCTGCTCTTTTTTTGCATTGGCAGTCTTTCTTTGCTGTGCCTCTTTCTGCCCCTGCTCCTCCTCTTCCTCTGTCTCCAGGACTCCCTGTTTTTTCCAGTATTCTAAAGCACGATGCACATCTGACTCTGTATTACATAAAGCATCTGCAATCTTCTTCACACAATCTTCATCCTGCATGACCTGCGGGTGGCGGAGCAGATACAGATAAATCTTAACATATTCCCCATTCGCCTGTACCATATAATGATCTATAAATTCATTGCAAACCAGCGTTTCCTGCGGTTCTATCTTATTCTTCCATCTCGACACCATGATTAACCCCACATCCTAATCTGCATCCTTTCACCTTTTCTCTTTCTGCTCATAACCATTGCATTTCATAATAGCACAAGCAAGGAAAAAAAGAAATAGGGTGATTCTCTGGCAATCTTTTACACAGGTCATACCAAACATACGATCTCTCGGTTTTGTTTCCATAAAACCTTATTTTAAAAGATCTTCTCCTACATTGACAATATCCCCAGCACCCATAGTGATCAACAGATCACCTTCTGTACAATGTTCTTTCAAAAATGCTTCAATCTGTTCAAAACTTGGAAGATAGTGTACATTTGTGCCTTGTTTATCAATCTCTGCTGCCAGATCAGCAGAGCTGATTCCTAATGTATCCGTCTCCCTTGCCGCAAAAATATCTGCCAAAACCACTTCATCTGCCAGTGCCAGCGCCTTTGCAAATTCAGGAAGCAATGCTTTTGTTCTGGTGTATGTATGCGGTTGGAACACACACCACAATTTTTTATGTGGATACTTCTCTGCTGCTCTCAATGTCGCCTCAATTTCCTGTGGATGATGTGCATAATCGTCAATGATCGTGACTCCGTCTCTTTCTCCCTTTTTCTCAAAGCGTCTGTTCGTTCCTGTAAACTTGAGCAATCCAGATTTTATCTCTTCTATGGAGATTCCCAAAACATCTGCCGCAGCGATCGCAGCCAACGCATTGTACATATTATGCTCTCCGGGTACAGACATTTTAATTCTTTCTACAGGCACTCTATTCTTTAATAATGTAAATGACGCACAGGCATGAGAATCATATTCCACATCACAAACGGAATAATCACTCTTATCAGGATTTTTTCCCACAGTAACCATGTGTGCCTGAATTCCATCCATAAGGCTTTCATAATCCCTGATATCACTATTCATGATCAGAACACCATCTTCGGGCAAAAGTTCTGCAAACTTGCGGAAAGAATGACGGATATCTTCAATGTCTTTGAAAAAATCCAGATGATCTGCCTCAATATTTAAGATCACCTCTATCGTCGGATATAAAGACAGGAAACTATTGGTATATTCACATGCCTCTGCTACAAAGATATCCGGACCTCCAATACGGACATTCGTTCCGCCAATACAGTTTAAAATCCCTCCCACAGAAATCGTCGGATTTTTATCTGTCTCCATCAGGATCTCTGTCAGCATAGATGTTGTGCTGGTCTTTCCATGTGTTCCTGCCACTGCCACAGACTGTCTGTAATTGTGCATGATCTCCCCCAAAAGTTCTGCACGGGTCAACATGGGTAAACCTTTTTGTTTTGCCTGTGCAAACTCAGGATTGTCTTCATGGATCGCTGCTGTATATACTACAACATCAATACCATCCACAATATTTTCTGCCTTCTGAGGGTATGCGATGCTTGCACCTTTTTCTGCTAAATGGTCTGTCAAAGCACTCTCATGTGCATCAGAACCAGATACTGTAAAACCTGCATCCAGCAGAATTTCTGCCAGACCGCTCATACTGATTCCTCCGATTCCTATAAAATGAACATGTACCGGATTATGAAAATGAATTTGATACATTTTACTCTCCACCTTTTCTTATCTATTTTTATAAATTTTCTGTTTTTTTTACTTATTTTTATATAAAATTTCTCACTTTAGTGATATTTTCTTTCTATTATTGTTCTATTACTATTTTGCTCAAAATGATACTAAATACTGCTGACAACACCTGCACACTTCTTATATCATCCTTTTTTATTATACTACAAAAAACTACTGTTTTTCCAGTAAATTTCCAAGGATCTGAAAACGAATCCCAATTTTTCTCAACTCCTGCAAAAGAAATATGCGGATAAGGACTGTTCTCTCTTATCCGCATATTCTATGGTCATTTATGATATTTTTTGTAACATATATTGCACAATCTCTTGTATTTATGATACTGTTACATTTCTTTTAAAAATATACTCTTTTGATTTTTCTAATGCCCTCATCAGAAGATTTCCAAGGACTCCAATTGCTAAAATCTCTCCAATTCCTACTGTGATCATAGAAAACCAGATCAAATCTTCTGCGCCATATGCATATCGCAGCACCCATGGAATGATCAGGGTATTGGCGATAATTGGTGGAAGACATACCGCCCATTTGTGTCTGCGGATCATCCATGATCCTACTGCTCCGATCAATGTAGCAATGCTTCCAAATATCACATCCATTGTTGCTGCTCCACACAGCAAATTGGAGAGGAGACATCCGATTGCCAGCCCCGGAACTGCCGCAGATGTAAAAAACGGAAGAATGCACAGTGCTTCTGAGATCCTAAACTGTACAGCTCCAAAACTGATCGGTGCAAACACCAGCGTCAGAGTGACATAAATTGCGGCAATGGCAGCCGCATACACCATAAAGTAGACTCTTTTTGTTGCTTGTTTCATATTCTGTTTTCTCCTTTAGTTTTGTTTTACGAGTGGAAGGTCTCGAACACTCGGCACATTTAACGGCGGTGACCGCCGAAAAGCCCTATAGACCTTGGTTTTTGTGGGCTTTACAACGCCAGTAAGTATAACACAGATCGTTTCACGACGCAAGCTGTACAGTGAAAAATTAAGTCAAATCATATGGTCTTTGTCAAAAGCCATGTCACCCAATCTGCATAATATTTCCCAAGAACATGTGCATTGTCTGCGGTATATTCATTTGCCAGATTTCCCTCTCCATCATCAAATACTTCATTCACATCAATATAAAATATTGTTTCATCATCTGCCATCTGGCTGACTGCCTGATTGAGCTTATCAATCTTTTCATTGCTGTATGTTGGATTTCCCTCTGACTTTGCCTTTGTGACATGGAGATTTGCCTGAAGAAAAATCAGCGCATCAGGCTGTAACTCACGGACACGGTCTACCAATTTCTGATATTTAGAAACCACACTGTCATATGGATATCCCATCTCATTGATCCCCAGCATAATATAAATCTTTCCATATTTCTTACTTCCCAGAAGATTTTCCAGATTTGTTTTACCCACAGACTTCACAGAAATGTCTGTCTCAAATATCTTAAAAACACTCATTCCGGAGCTCGCAAATACATCTGCGTCTCCCAGATCACCATACTCAGACAATCCCACTGTTCGGGAATCTCCTATGAATAAAGCATCTTCAAAATATTCCGTACCAGATTCCTTAAAAACAACCTCTGTTTCTTCTGCCTGCGATCCAATCCATTCTGTACTATCTAAAAGTGCATTATTTTCCGCTTCTGTCTGTGCATCTATTCCACTTTCAGTCTGCATAGTATCCTGTATTTCAGAAAAATCCTCTTCGGTTTTTGGATTCTCCTCTTCCATCGTTTCTTCTTTCTGGCTTTCTACATGTGTGACAGAAGGAGGGACTTTCCATGTCTCTTCCAGATATGATGCGCCTTTCACAGTTCCGGCTACTAACAGGCTTAACCCAAGTATCATTGTATATGAATATCTTTTCATCGTTTACTGCGCCTCATTTCATTTAAAATCTAAAATACAGGAATGGATCATCCAATCCAAGATACATACAGTAAATACACCCCCAAAATATAGCAGTAAGGACAATACTCACAATCAGGGTATATTTTTTCTTCTGATATATTTTACGTGGAAGACCTGTACAGCAAATCAATCCTGCGATCAAAGATACTGCATACATTTTTCCATATTTCAGGAAGTCCCCCTGATAAATGGCAGCTGTCTGCGATTGAAAAACAGGAAATAAGCGATGCAGATACAAACCGATCTGCTTTAAATCCGTCACAGCAAACAACAGCCAAGAAAGCGGGATTACAAGCAGCATATACAAATGTCCCAGAACCTTGAAGCGTTCCAGCAGCTCTCCAAGACCTTTCTTTTCTATACAGATCAGTACAAAAATAGACAGTCCCCATAAGACAAAATTCCAGCTTGCACCATGCCATAAGCCAGTCAAAGCCCACACTACAAACAGATTGCGGATCATATGGTGTCGATTTCCCCCCAGAGGGATATAGACATATTCACGAAACCAGCTTCCCAGTGTAATATGCCAACGTCTCCAAAAATCTGTCATTGAAAGTGCTAAATATGGATTTTTAAAGTTATCTGGGAACTTGAATCCGATCATCATTCCCAGTCCCTTTGCCATCAGAGAATATCCATAAAAATCGAAGTAGATCTGTAAGCTGAATGCAAGAAGCCCAAACCATGCCATTGGTGTAGAAATACTCTCATATCCAATGGTATTTACCTGCGTCCAAAGATTGCCCACCTGATTAGCGATCAATACCTTTAAGCCCAAACCTATCGTAAACTCACGGATCCCTTCCTCAAACTTTGCAAAAGATACATGCCTCTTTGCAAGCTGTTTTTGAACAGAAGAATAGGTAACGATCGGACCGGCGATCAATTGTGGGAACATACACAGATACGTCCCCAATGTCAGTATAGATTTCTCTGCTTTTACTTTTTTCCAATATACGTCAATCAGATAAGAACTGATCTGAAAGGTATAGAAACTAATACCAATGGGAAGGATCAGATGGATATATCCTAAAATCTCCTTTCCACTTACTATCTGACTGACATGGTTCACATTTTCTATCACAAAATCCAGATATTTAAACAGAAAAAGCCATGCCATATTGTAGGTCAGTCCAATGATAAGCCACTTTTTCCGTCTTCGTTTCCAACGTTCTTTTTCTATTTTTTTTGCAGCATAGTAATTTACCACAATGGATAATAAGATCAACAGCAAATAAATCGGCTGTTCTCTGATACCATAAAAATAAAAGATCAGACTTGCTGCAAAAAGCACTGCATTCCTCCATTTGGCAGGTACAAGAAAATACACTGCCAAAAATGCTGGAAGAAAATAAAAAATAAAATTTATGCTACTAAAAACCATATTGTTTTCCTCTCTTGCTATTCATCTCAAACTCCTCCATCTGTTTCTACATACATTCTCATTTTAATATTTTCTACATTTCTTCATCACTTCTTATTTTAGACTCTCAGAGAAGCAAAATAGTTGCAAAAAAGGATTTTTTATTTATTTTATTTCTATCATTGGATCAGTTCTGTCATTTCCTCTGATCCAAGCAAATACAATTCATGAAGCGCTCTGGTGATCGCCACATACAAAAGTTTTGCATCTTTTGGAGTATTCTGATAGTGTTCCTGATCTGGTTTCCACAAAATAACTGCATCAAACTCCAAGCCTTTGATCCACTCAATCGGGAGTATCATCAGTCCTTTGTGAAACTCCTCTGCTATATTTCCCTGCTCTCTATTTTCTTCTTTGCCTTTCTTTCGCTCTTTCCAATATGTATCTATCTTGTTCTGAAGCCATTCTGCTTCTTGAAAAGTCCGGCACACAACAGCTGTTGTCTCATATCCTCGCTGTTGGATATCTTCCGCCAGATCTGTCAATTTAAAAATCAACTGTTCTTCACTCTCACGGATACATTCCACTGCCTTTCCATGACGGATGACAGGCTGGATTTTATATTGTCCAGATGAGGCTTTTTCCAGTACCTTACCTGCAAATTCAGAAATTTCAATCGTATTACGATAACTTTTTGCCAGCAGCCTAAAACTGTCTCTGTCTTTCACAAAAACAGCTTTTTTCAATGCCTCCCAGTCATTCATTCCTGTCTCATAATTGATATTCTGTGATACGTCTCCCATAATCGTAAAATAAGATCCTGACAGTACTTTTCGCAAGACATAATATACCATTTCTCCAAAATCCTGTGCCTCATCTATGATGATCTGGCTAAATTCATCCGGCTGGTTCTTCACAAAAATCCTCTTCCATATCAAAGCCAAAGCTGCCACATCATATACATCAAAACAGCGTTTTTTCACTTGTTCCTTCGTCTGTTCTAAACCTGAAATTCCTTCCAAAAACTCCAGATAGATGCTCATTTCTGACTTCCATTCTTTTGGCATTGAAAAGAATCCTCTATATTGTGCCATTTTTTCTTTCCGTTTTTCTTTTTCTTCCTCTTCTGTCCACAAAAAAGCAATCTTCTTTTTCAGGCGTTCATTCATGATCGTATATAATTCTGCAAGTGATTTTTCAGGAAATTGTTCCCAAGTCTCTTCCAGATTCTGCCTTGTAAAAATCATACCCAACTGACTGTCTTTTATATCTCCATCTGGTTTTGCATTGGTTCTCTTTTCTTCTAAAAAAGCAGTCAGTTGTTCTGCAAACTCTAACCTGCTTTTCACTCTGCCATCTTCTTTTGTCGGCACTATTTTATAAGTCTTTTTAAAAGCCTTTCCCATAAGATACGTCAAAAAACGATCCATTCTCATCTGTTTGACATTGCTGACATCAAGTTCCGGCAATCCGCTTGTGATATAGCTCAAAAGCATATCATTACTTCCCACAATACAAAACTCAGAAGACTTATATTTCTTCTCATAGTTATACAGAATATAAGAAATCCGATGCATTGCCACAGTTGTTTTTCCGCTTCCGGCAACTCCCTGTACGATCACATTTTTAAAAGGAGTATCTCTTATGATCTCATTTTGTTCTTTCTGAATGGTCGCAATAATATCACCAAGAACCGCCTCTTTATTCTGTGCAAGATATTTTACCAGCAATTCATCATTTGAGGCAACATCATTATCATAATATCCTAATAATTTTCCATCACTAACATCATAGGTTCTCTTTTTGGTTAAGTCAATCTCAATCGGACTGTTCTCTGGTACATCATATTTCCCTTTTCCAAGCTCATTTTCATAATATACACTGGAAACTGGTGCTCTCCAATCCACGATCACTACATCGGTCTGATCTTTTGTAATACCATTTTTTCCAATATACCAGCTTTCTCTATTTTGTGTCTCCTCTTCCAGATAATCGATCCGTCCAAAATATGCTTTTTTTAATGCTGCCTGATTTTTTCGGAGCGTATTTTTCGTGTGTTCCAAAATATTTTGACTTGCCAAAAGTTGATTATAAAGTTCTACATCTCCGCCTTGTACGGCACGGAACAATTCTGAAGTTTCCTTTTGTTGTGTTTCTAATTTGTCCTCGTAGCATTCGATATTGTCTCTGATGATATCCATACAGGCTGTAAAATGTTGTTCTTCCAACTGCATTTCCATGTTTTTTCCCATTTCTTCCATGTTTCCTCCTGTTTGACCTTTTGCTGGTATGGTGTATGATCCCATCCCTATTATCTTTACACAATCATCCTGCCCTTGGGTCTAGTTTTTATTTTTTCTTCCTCATCTTCTTAAAGGAAATATTAACATTTATAACAAAAAAATATATAAAATACTAGACTTTTCTTTTAAGATGTGATAGCATGTATAATATAGTTTGCCTATATGCAAACTTTTCTTTTTCCTTATTTTGTATCTTATTAAGAAACTTTTTTAACATTTCATCTATCTTGATATCGGAATTTAGAATCAGATCTTAGCTTATTATAGAAATACTTCAACCAAAAAACAGTCACAAAGAATCAGCGGAGTATTGGATATCCTTACACTCCAAAACTCCGCTATATTCTATAACTCTATTATTCTTTACATCCCAACTTTTAGGATATATAGGTGTCAATCCATGTCTACAGCAACTTGTTCTATCATAGCTCTTAATTTATCCACAACATCTCCCGCATTTCCTGCATCTGCCTCATCGATTGTAATATCCGCATACTTTTCATAATAAGGCACTCTCTCATTATACAGATCTCTCAATGTCATTCCGTTCTTTAATACGACTCCTCGATCTACCAAATTACCAAGACGTTTTTCCAGTTCCTCATAGGAAAGTTTCAAATATACTATCGTACTGATCTCTTTTAAATGTTCCATTGCTTCTTTTCCATAGATCACGCTTCCACCGGGAGCAATGACAGAACGTTCTACACAGATCCCGGCATTTACACGATTCTCCACTTCCATAAATCCTTCTATGCCTTCTTGTGCGATGATTTCTTTCAAAAGACGTTTTTCCTGTTCCTGAATCAAAATATCGCTGTCTACAAAAGAATATCCCAATCTCTTTGCCAATAAAACTCCTACTGTACTTTTTCCGGATGCCGGCATTCCAATCAATGTTACATTACTTTTCATTTCAATTTCTCCCAGTCCTTAGTTTTGCTTTGATCTTGCTGCTATTTTTTATTTACAGAAGTATTCTTCCTATTTACCTGTTGTGTTCTGGATACTGCTTTTGTTTTCCTCTGAGTAGATAGTGATGCTGTCCCTTTTTTGGAAATACTCTTTTTTTCTCTTTTTGCTAAAGTTTTAGAACTTTTAGTTTGCTTTTTTGAGATTTGTTTTTTTTCGATCTGCTTTTTTTCGGTTTGCTTTTTTATATCTGCCTTTTTAGAGGTATCGTTTTTCTTCTTTTCCGGTTTTTGTACAGAATATCCGAATTTTCCTATTTTTTTGCCCAATTCAAAATATTCTCCATGAGAGTATGTCACAAGCCCAGCATCATTCAGATTAAATTTTCCGGTCTTATCCAGATATCTGTCATCTGTTGTCACCCCCAGAACCTCTGCAACAAACATATCATGTGTTCCAAGAGGAATGATCTGTTTTACCCTGCATTCTATGTTGACCGGACTCTCTGCAATGCCAGGAGCTTTGATATACCGACTTGTAAGCTCTGTCAATCCCATTTCCTTAAATTTATCCAGATTTCTCCCTGAACGCACACCGCAAAAATCTGTGGCAAACGCAAGATCTGCTGTCACAAGGTTGATCACAAATTCTCCTGTCTCCCGAATAATATCATAAGAATAACGTTCCTTGCGAACGGAAATAGATACCATAGCTGGAGAAGTATTGACAGTACCTGCCCATGCAATCGTAATGATATTGGGTTTTTCTCCTTCTCTTTTACAACTTACCATCACAGCCGGAATCGGATACAACATAGTCCCTGGCTGCCAATATTGTTTTGCCATTTTTTCCGTTACTGAAAACTTATAAAAAGTTATAAACTTTTATGTTTCATTCCTACTTCA
>CAJMNU010000033.1 GCA_905214855.1 uncultured bacterium
AATGTCCTGATCTTCAGATTTTGGCAGAATCCGATGAAGCTGGAGTGTTTTTGGTGATGGAAAAGACAGGAAAGCAGATTTTTATTCAGGGGCATCCAGAGTATGACAGAATGACACTGGATGGTGAATACCACAGAGATTTGGATCGTGGTCTCAATCCTGATATTCCATGCAATTATTATGAACATGATGATCCGTTATCGATTCCTAGATTGATGTGGAGAAATACAGGAAATACATTGTATTCCAACTGGCTTAATTTTTATGTATATCAGACTACCCCATATGTACTTGAAGTAGATGAGTGACATACCATTAAGGATAGTGAGAGATGAGATGTCATCTGAAATACAAGAGACATTTTATTGAACATTGTGCAGATAAAGTGTCTGCAAAGAATTACAGAGAAAGATGAGAAAAATAGAATAAAAAATGAAACAGGATTTGACAACAGGAAATATTACAAAAAGTATGCTGTTTTTTGCATTCCCCATGATTGCGGGAAATATGCTGCAGCAATTATATAATGTGGCAGATACATTGATCGTGGGAAAGTTTCTGGGATCAGATGCACTTGCAGCGGTGGGATCTGCTTATACACTGATGACTTTTTTAACCTCTATTTTACTGGGATTATGTATGGGAAGTGGTGCTGTTTTTTCCATCCGTTTTGGGGAAAGAAATGAGAAAATCTTAAAAGAGAGTATCTTTGTGTCTTTTGTTTTGATCGGAACATTGGCGATTGTGTTGAATGCAGCAGTGATTGTGTGGATCGATCCGATCCTTCGTTTGCTTCAAGTGCCAGATGAAGTGACAGGGATGATGAGGGAGTATCTTGTCGTGATTTTTATGGGGATCTTCGCCACATTTTTATATAATTATTTTGCATCTTTACTGAGGGCGATCGGAAACTCTGTTGTGCCGCTTTTGTTTTTAGCTGTGTCATCCTTGCTTAATATTGGGTTAGATCTTTTGTTTGTACTGGTTTTTCATAGGGGAATTGCAGGGGCAGCAGAGGCAACAATTATTTCTCAGTATGTTTCTGGTATTGGTATTGTTTGCTATACATATATCCGTTTCCCGCAGCTTAGGATTGAAAAACAACATATGCATATGAAAAAAGAGATTTTTCATGAGATTTCTCAATTTTCGTTTTTGACTTGTATCCAACAATCTGTAATGAATTTTGGCATTTTGATGGTTCAGGGGTTAGTGAATAGTTTTGGACCTGTGGTTATGGCAGCGTTTGCAGCAGCAGTCAAGATTGACTCTTTTGCTTACATGCCAGTACAGGACTTTGGGAATGCATTTTCTACATTTATCGCACAAAATTATGGTGCAAAAAAAGAAGACAGAATACGTAAAGGTATCCGTGTTGCGATCATAACAGCGGTGATATTTTGTCTGATCATCAGTGCTGGAGTCTTCATATTTGCAAAAGACCTTATGCTGATTTTTGTGCAGCCTCAAGAGACGGAGATCCTGAGAGTAGGTGTGCAATATCTGAGGGTAGAGGGAATGTTTTATTGTGGGATTGGGTGTCTTTTCCTACTGTATGGATTGTACAGAGCGGTACAGAAACCGGGAATGAGTGTAGTTTTAACAATCATTTCTCTTGGAACTCGTGTACTTTTGGCTTACACATTATCTTCCATCCCTGAGATTGGAGTATTAGGAATTTGGTGGTCTGTGCCAATTGGATGGTTTTTAGCTGATGTGACAGGTCTTGTCTATTTATGGAAAAACAGTAAAATTATTAGCACTCATTTTAAATGAGTGCTAATTTTCTATTGACTTTTGGGAAAAGACGTATTACACTATGTTCTGTAAGTTGAGTTGTAAGGAAAACAACAGATATCTCAATAATAAATTCATAAAAATAGAAAGAAATAGAAAACGATAGGAGTGTGTGATATGGCAAAGTCAGGAAGTTTATCAATCAACAGTGAGAATATTTTCCCTATTATTAAAAAATGGCTGTATTCCGATCATGATATTTTTTATCGTGAATTGGTCAGCAATGGATGTGATGCCATTACAAAGCTGAAAAAATTATCTCTTATGGGAGAATTTGAAAAACCGGAAGATTTGGAATATAAAATTCAGGTTATTGTAAATCCGACAGATAAGACAATTACTTTTGAAGATAATGGTCTTGGAATGACAATGGAAGAAGTCGATGAGTATATCAACCAGATCGCATTTTCTGGTGCGCAGGATTTCCTGAATAAGTATAAGGATAAAGCAAACGAAGATCAGATCATTGGACATTTTGGTCTTGGATTTTATTCTGCATTTATGGTAGCTGATAAGGTGACAATTGATACATTGTCCCATAAGAAAGACGCAAAACCAGTTCACTGGGAGTCTGAAGGCGGTACAGAATATGAGATGGATGAAGGTAGTAAAGAGACAATGGGAACTACTATTACCCTGTACCTGAATGAAGACAGCACAGAATTTGCAAATGAATTTAGAGCAAGAGAAGTACTGAACAAGTATTGTTCCTTTATGCCAGTTCCGATCTATTTGACAAATGCAACTGCAGAGCCAGAATATGAGACAATTGAAAAAGAGGAATTGACAGATAAAGATACTATTGTTGAAACTGTAGTAGAGCCGGCAAAGACAGAAGAAAAAGAGAATGAGAATGGAGAAAAGGAGACTGTAGAAGTAGAGCCTTCCAGAGAAAAATATAAGATTTTAAAACGTCCGGTTGCTTTAAATGACATCAATCCTCTTTGGAATAAACATCCAAATGAGTGTACAGAAGAAGAGTATAAAGATTTCTACCATAAAGTATTTATGGATTATAAAGAACCATTGTTCTGGATTCATCTGAACATGGATTATCCATTTAACTTAAAAGGCATTCTTTACTTCCCAAAGATCAATATGGAATACGATAACTTAGAAGGCGTGATCAAACTGTACAATAATCAGGTATTTATTGCTGATAACATCAAAGAAGTGATCCCTGAATTCTTGATGCTTCTAAAGGGTGTTATTGACTGTCCGGATCTGCCCTTGAATGTATCCAGAAGCGCATTGCAGAATGATGGCTTTGTAAAGAAGATTTCTGATTATATCACTAAGAAAGTGGCAGACAAATTAAGTGGTATGTGCAAGACAGATCATGAAAACTATGAGAAGTATTGGGATGATATCAGTCCATTTATCAAATTTGGCTGCTTAAAAGATGAAAAATTTGCAGAGAAGATGAATGATTATATCATCTTTAAGAATCTGGAAGGCAAATATGTTACTTTGAAAGAATATCTGGATGGTAACATGGCAAAGAGAGAAAAAACAGTATTCTATGTGACAGATGAAAAAGAGCAGAGTCAGTATATCAATCTGTTTAAGGAAGAAGGAATTGATGCCCTGATCTTAAAACATAGTATTGACAGTCCGTTTATTGGTCGTCTGGAGCAGAAGAATGAAGGCGTGAAATTCCTGCGTATTGACTCTGATCTGGCAGACAGTTTTAAAGATGAGACAGAAGAGGATGAAGAGAAGGCAAAAGAAAATGCAGACAGTCTGACAGAAATCTTCCGAAAGGCACTTCAGAATGATAAACTGGAAGTGAAAGTAGAAAGACTGAAAAAAGAGAGTATTTCTGCTATGATCACAGAATCTGAGGAAAGCCGCCGTATGCAGGAAATGATGAAAATGTACAATATGTACGGAATGGATCCGTCTATGTTTGGACCAAGCCTGACATTGGTTTTAAATGCTAACAATAAGTTGGTTCAGTATGTTTTAAATCATAAAGATGGAGAGCATACAAATGAGATCTGTGAGCAGTTGTATGATCTTGCACTTTTAAGTCATGGAAGTCTCAGCCCAGAAAGAATGACAAAATTCATTGCAAGAACCAATGAAATGATGATGTTTATGGCTGAATAATGCTGTTTTGAGTTTAGAAATGTAAATTTTAATAACAGATTGTTCATAAGAATGTGATATGCTCCCAGCTTATAGCAGACAGAGGAAAGAACGGATTTGTCGCTATAAGAAGGGAGCATATTTAATAATGGAAGAAAGAAATTTTAGTGAGATATTTGTGAAAGAATTGTGTTACGGGCTTCTCGTGGTGTTTTACCATGATATTTACGGAATGCTTTTGTAAAATAATTCTGGTCAGAAAAGCCACATGCCTCTGCGATCTCACGAATAGGCATATCACTTTGGCGTGCCAGAAGTTCTAATGCTTTTTCCATTCGGATCGCATTCAGGTATTCCATAATAGATCTGCCATATGCCTTGCGGAAGGAAGCTGATAATGTGGCGCGGCTGCAATAGAAGGCATCACAGAGCTGATCCAGAGAAATATCAGATGCAAAATTTTGGATCAGATAGGAACGGATGCGGTCTGGCAGATTTTTGGCTGGTGTTTTTAAATAATTGCTCAATGTGATATAAGAGGCACAGATTTCCATGATAGAGATACAAGATTGGATCTGCTCTTTGGAACGGCTGGGAATAGTGTTTACATATTGCTGAAGAAGATTGGGATCTTCTACAAAAGGCAGTGCTTTCTGATAGACGTGATCCCGGCTGGTCTTTTGCGTGTCGATGGTCTGTCCCATCATCAGATATCCAGAAAGAACTCCAAAATGGTACAGGGGAGCAACAGCTTCATAGAGACCACAGTGACAGCGGTAAATGCAGACATCTCCCTGTTTTTGCACTTTTTCAAATGCTATTTTATCAAAAGAATGGCATAGAGAAAGTGCTTTTTTATTTTTTTGGATCATACGGCAAAAAGGAGTCAGTTCCTCCGGCCATGCACATAGCTGCTTGAGGTTGGCATCATACAGACTCATGCGAAATCCAGAGACAATGTAAAGTTCCTTTAAAATGGATTGGAGTTTTTCAGATAAATTTGTTTCAGAATGTTCCGTTTTTGAAAACATTGTTTTTAGTACCTCCTGTTTGAAATAGTAAAGTGTGAATAAAGTAATGTGGTATAAAAAACCATACGAAAATCCTAAAATAGAAAAAATAATAAAAACTATCTGATATTACTAAATATTATACAATATTCCATTGGAAAGACAAGTGGATTTTACTATAATGAAAACAGAAACGACAGCACGGAAGAACGTAAAAAGAATTCATATGTATGGAGGGTACAAACATGGAGAAGAAACCGGTATTGGTGATTATGGCTGCAGGTATGGGAAGTCGTTATGGTGGGCTGAAACAGATTGACCCAATTGATGAATTTGGCAATCTGATCATTGATTTTTCTATCTATGATGCGAAGGAAGCAGGATTTGAAAAAGTAGTCTTTATCATCAAGAAAGCAATCGAGGAAGATTTTAAAGAGCATATTGGAAATCGAATCGCAAAGCAGATTGAGGTAGAGTATGTTTATCAGGAGCTTGATAAATTACCGGAGCAGTATCAAGTACCAGAAGGACGTGTAAAACCATGGGGAACTGGTCACGCGATCCTGTGTGCAAAGGATGCGATTGACGGAGCACCATTTGCTGTGATCAATGCAGATGATTACTATGGAAAATCCGCATTTCGTTCTATCTATAACCAGTTAGCAGACCAGAAGGACGGAGATAAATATGAATATGCTATGGTTGGATACGACTTATATAAGACACTGACAGAAAATGGACATGTTGCAAGAGGTGTGTGCAGCGTAGAGAACGGAAAACTGGCTGATATCGTGGAGAGAACACGTATTGAGAAACATGGAGAAAACGCAGAATTTACAGAGGATGACGGGGCGACATGGACAGGACTTCCTCATGGAACCATCGTTTCTATGAATTTGTGGGGATTTACACCAAGTATCCTTGGAGAGCTGGAGCAGAGATTTGCAGGATTTTTAGATAAGAATCTTCCAGTAAATCCAATTAAATGTGAGTATTTCCTGCCATTTGTAGTGGATGAGATCTTGAAAGAAGGAAAGGGCGAAGTAACCGTTCTGACTTCTGCTGACAACTGGTATGGTGTTACTTATAAAGAAGATAAAGAGATGGTTGTAAACGCAATCCGTGGTTTGAAAGAAAAAGGATATTATCCGAATCGTTTATGGGAGGAATAAAAATGGGAGTTGCAGCAGAATTAGCAGAGGGAAAATGCAGTAAGATAGAAGAAGCTATAGCAGCATTTCAGCTTGAAGGAGAGCCGGTAAGCTGTCAGAGATATGGAAGCGGACATATCAATGATACATTCTTGTTAGTATGCAGACAGGGAGAGAATGAGAAGAAATATATTCTCCAGAGAATGAATAATGACATCTTTAAGGATGTGGCAGGTCTGATGAAGAATGTGTCTGGTGTAACAGAGTATTTAAAAAAGATCATTGTTGAGAATCATGGAGATCCAATGAGAGAGACTTTGAATCTGGTTCTTACAAAAAATGGTAATTTTTATTATGAAGACAGCATAAAGAGCTATTGGAGAGTGTATCATTTTGTTTTAGGTGCTACTACATATGACGTTGTAAAGAAGCCGGAAGATTTTTATCAGAGTGCAAAAGCATTTGGACATTTTCAGAGACTTTTGGCAAAGTATCCAGTAGAAGAGCTGACAGAGACGATTCCGGATTTCCACAATACACCAGTTCGTTTTGAGACATTTAAGAAAGCAGTTGAGGAAGATATTTGTCACAGAGCAGATGGCTGTCGTGAGGAGATTAAGTTTGTTATGGACCGTGCACAGGAGATGGGAACGGTCATGAAACTTTTAGAGAGTGGAGAAATGCCATATCGTGTAACACATAATGATACAAAGCTGAATAACATCATGATCGATGATAAGACAGGTGAGGCTCTCTGTGTTATTGATCTGGATACTATCATGCCGGGAGCATCTGTGTTTGATTATGGTGATTCTATCCGTTTTGGCGCTAACACGGCTGCTGAAGATGAGGTGGATCTGAGCAAAGTTTCCTTATCCCTGCCACTCTTCGAGATCTATACAAAAGGATTCTTGGAGGGCTGTGAGGGAAGTCTGACACAGACAGAAGTGGATATGCTGCCAATGGGCGCAAAATTGATGACATTAGAATGTGGTATGCGTTTCCTGACAGATTATTTACAGGGAGATACCTATTTCAGGATCCATAGAGAAAATCATAATCTGGATCGCTGTCATACACAGTTTGGTCTGGTCGCAGATATGGAAGCAAAATGGGATGAGATGAAGGAAATCGTTAAAAAACACCAGTAAGAGAGGCACTGTCATAATGCAGAAGTTTGAGGTAAAAGAGTACCCCTGGGGAGGGGAATATAGACCTGAGACAACCGCATGGCTGGATTTCAAAGAGGGCAAAGGATTTGAAGTTCGGATGAGATGCGAAGAGCAGGAGATACGTGCACAGTATACTCAGAACGATGATCCGGTATATGAGGATAGCTGTATGGAATGTTTTTTGCAGCTGTATCCAAATGAATCGGACGCTTACTTGAATTTTGAGGTAAATGCCAATGGTGCAATGCACTGTCAGGTGGGGACAGGAAAGTATGACAGAGAGTGTCTTGCCCAAAAAGGGATTTCTCTACCTGTTGTGACAACTCAAAAAGGGGAAGGTTTTTGGGAAGTTTCCTATTTTATTCCATTGGAATTAATAAAATCTGTGTACGGAAAAGCAGATCTATCGCGGGGAACGATAATCAGAGGGAATTTCTATAAATGCGGTGATGAGACGAGATATCCGCATTTTGGCTGTTGGGCACGCATAGAAAATGAAACGCCTAATTTTCATCTGCCAAAGTATTTTGGTGAGATTACTCTGACATAATGATATTAGTATGATGACAGAAGGAAGAAGTGATCATAAACATAAAGTGTGAAGTCGTTAGTGTCAGAAGGAAAAGTAACCACAGACGAAAGGCAGCGATAACAAACAGGGAAGAGCTGGATATAAGATAAGAAAAAGCTGCTGCAAAGAGAAAATCTATAACCACAGGGATAGATCGCCTTTTGCAGCAGCTTTTTTCTTACTTAACATAGAGAAGTCTCTTTAGTTCATCCCTTTGATGGATCGATGATATGTGCCACATGCTGAAGGCGTGGCAGACAGTGGTCAAAAAATATGCGGAACGCTTCGCAGAAATAATTTGGAAGATCTGCACGGTTAGACATCGTACGATGACGATAACAGCCACCCCGACAGATTGGAAAATAACGGCAATTTTTACAGTCTTCATGGACAGCTAGGGAGCGTTCCTGAAAACCGATTTCTTTGCGGCGTTTTTGGATTTCGTCAAAATCAACATGGTTGAGATTACCTAATTTGTATTCATCTAAAACCCAAAAATCGCAGGGATATACTTCGCCATCTGCTTCTACTACGTTCTGGATGCTGCAAAAACCATTCATATCACAGGATTCTGCGAATCCTTTTAAAAGAATAGAGACATAGTTCTCAAATTGACGGATATAGACGGTATGACCATGAATAAAATCATCATACCATAAATCAAAAAGTTCCCAGAGGAACTCCCCATATTGTTTTGGGGTTAGAGAATATGAAAAAGATCCGGCAGGGCTGTCAATGGGATCTAAACAGGGAATATATTGTTGATATAAAAATCCCATTTTGCGGTAGTAGGCATAGATTTTACGGATAGAAGACGCAGTCCGACTGTTTACTACAGTTAGGATATTAAAATCAACATGATGTTTCTCAAAAAGAGAAATTGTTTTCATAATAGGAAGAAAAGTTCCATTTCCCTGTGCATCTTTGCGGAACAGATCATGTGTGTGGATCGTGCCATCAACGGAAATGCCAACTAAAAAATGATGTTTGGCAAAAAAACGTGCCCATTCTTCATCCAGCTTGTAACCATTGGTCTGGATAGCATTGGAAATAGTCAGATTCTTATGATTATATTCTTTTTGGTAGGCAATGACTTTTTTATAAAAATCCAGACCGATCAGGGTAGGCTCTCCTCCCTGAAAGGCGATCGTGCAGGATCCTTCTGCATGATCGAGCGCTTTTTGGATGACATGCCGCAGTGTATCATCTGACATAAAACCATAAGAGCTTTGTTCTCTTTTTTCAGTAATATCGTGATAAAAACAGTATTCACAGCGCATGTTGCACATTCCTGAAGAGGGCTTGATAAGTAAATGTACTGGTGGCATAAAAACTCCTTTCGATATCCATGATATCTCTTACTTTTATCAGATTGTAAAGTCAATATCCTTTGTGATAGTATAGATAGGAGATAAGTGACTTATTGTTCATAGTATCATCATAATAGAAAACAAAAAGAAATACAAGGAATTGATAATATTCAATGCCACAGAAAAGGGAATTTTGAAAAAAGAAAAATAAAATCAGAAAAAGAGATTTTTGGAAAGGAAAAAATCATGAAAAATCTGCTTTTTGTGTTTGCAGATCAGTGGAGAAGAGACGCAATGGGATTTGCGAAGGCAGATCCAGTGAAAACGCCAAATATGGATGAGTTTGCGAAAAAATCTGTATACTGTACAGACGCAGTGAGTACATGTCCGCTCTGTTCTCCTCACCGAGCAAGCCTTTTAACAGGAAAACACCCACTTTCAACAGGTTTTTTTACAAATTGTAAACCAGGGCTTTCTATGCGTTTACAGGATTCAGAAATCTGCATAGGAGATGTATTAAAGGCAGAGGGGTATCAAACAGGTTATATAGGAAAATGGCATTTAGATGAGCCAGAGGTAAACCATGAACAAAATCCTGCATCTGGGGCAAGGAACTGGGATGCATACACTCCTCCGGGAGTGAGACGGCATGGATTTGATTTTTGGTACTCTTATGGGGCATGGGATGAACATTTGCATCCACATTACTGGGAAGATTCACCAAAGATGCACAAGGTATCCCAGTGGTCACCAGAGCATGAGACAGATGTGGCATTATCATGGCTTGAAAAGAGGGAAAATGATAAACCATTTGCACTGTTTCTTTCATGGAATCCACCGCACAGCCCATATGATCAAGTACCACAGAAATATTTGGATCTTTATCCAAAGGGAAGTATTGAGCTGAAAGAAAATGTGGATCTCACAAATGTACATTACCACACTTTTGAGGAGGCAGGATACGACAGGGAGAAGATGGAAGAGATCACCAGACAGTATTATGCTGCTGTTTCTGGCTTAGATGAGCAGTTTGGTCGTCTTCAGGATGGATTAAGAAAATTTGGTTTAGACAAAGATACCATTGTGGTGTTGTCAGCAGATCATGGAGATATGATGGGATCACATGGATTGATGGCAAAACATGTCTGGTATGAAGAGTCAATCGGAATTCCTTTGGTAGTTGGCGGAGGAGGAATCCGAAGCGGTATTTGTAACACTGTGATAGGAAGTCCGGATTTTATGCCAACAGTTCTTGGACTGCTGGATTTACCAATACCAGAAAGTGTAGAGGGAATGGATTGTTCTGCTGATATTTTGACAGGAGTAGAACATACAGAGAAGATGTGTTATCTGTGTGCCTGTCCTGGAAGAGCAGAATTTCTGGAGGAGTTCAAAAAAGCAGGTAAAGATCCGATGGAGTTTGGATGGAGAGGAGTCCGAACCAAAGAGTATACATATGTAGTGGAAGTGGGATATCGGACAGAGCCAGAATTACATAGATATTTGTATGATTTAAGAAAAGATAAGATGCAAATGTTTCCTTATGTATTACATGATGCAAAAGAACATCCAATAGCATTGAAGCTGGAAACTGCTTTAGTGAATTGGATGAAAGAGCAAAAGGATGGATTTTGGAAACATTTGACTGAAATTTCATAAAAGATAAACACAAGAAAAGGAGAAGGGGTATGGCACAGACATTTGAAAACCTGAAAAATTATCCGGGTATGACGGATGAGATCCGAGTAAAGGCATTGGATGAGGCGGTGAAGATCGCAAAGGCAAATCTTCCAAAGTACACAGACAAATTTGAATCTTCCAATACATTTAATGGAATCTATGAAGCTGAGGACAATCTGGAATGGACAACCGGATTCTGGACTGGGGTATTATGGTTATCTTACGAGTATACACAGGATGAAGCATTCAAAAAATCTGCATTGGTTCAGGTTGATAATTTCTTAGAAAGAATTGAAAAAAAGATTGAAGTGAACCATCATGATATGGGATTTTTGTTTAGCTTATCCTGTGTAGCAGCATATAAATTGACTGGAAGTGAGACAGGAAAGAAAGCAGCGATCATGGCAGCAGATCATTTGGCTTCCCGCTATCGTGAGACTGGTAAATTCCTTCAGGCATGGGGAAATGTGGGACAGGCATCAGAGTATCGTCTGATCATTGACTGTCTGTTAAATCTGCCAATTTTATATTGGGCGACAGAAGTGACAGGAGATCCATCTTACGCAGAGAAGGCAGAGAATCATATTAAAACAGCGATGAAATGTGTTTTGAGACCAGATAATTCTACATACCATACACATTTTATTGATATGGAAACAGGAGAACCAACTTATGGTGTGACACATCAGGGAAATCGCAATGGTTCTGCATGGGCAAGAGGACAGGCATGGGGAGTCTATGGTATTGCATTGAGCTATCGTTATTTGAAAAATCCAGAGTATATTGATCTTTTCTGCCGTGTAACAGACTATTTTATTGAACATTTACCATCTGATCTGATTCCATATTGGGATTTTGATTTTGATGATGGAAGTACAGAGCCAAGAGATTCTTCTGCATCTGCGATTGCAGTTTGTGGTATTTTGGAGATGGCAAAATATCTTCCAAAGGAAAAAGCAGACAAATATTTGGAAGCAGCAGATAAGATGCTTCGGGCATTGGTAGATCATTGTGCAAACACAGATCTGGAAAAATGTAATGGTATTTTACTGCATGGAACATATGCAAGAAGTTCTGCGGAAAACACCTGTAAGAACCGTGGTGTAGATGAATGCAACACATGGGGCGATTATTTCTATATGGAGGCTCTGATCCGTCTGACAAAAGATTGGGAACTGTATTGGTAATAGAAAACTGGATATTAGTTTCATAAAGTTATAAAATGAAAAAAACCAGACAGGAAGATAGAAGGAGAACATTATGGGGAAAAAAGTAATATTGATTATGACAGATACACAGAGAACGGATATGGTAGGATGTTATGGTCATCCGGATATGAAGACACCAAATTTGGATCGTCTTGCCGAAGAGGGAATCCGATTTGATTCTGCATATACGACACAGCCAGTATGTCAGCCAGCAAGATCCGCTATTTTTACAGGAAGTTATCCACATTCCTGTGCCGGATGGTCTAATTGTATGGGATTATCAGACAATGTACAGAATATAGGACGCAGATTGACAGATAAAGGAATCCATAGTGCTTATATTGGCAAATGGCATCTGGATGGTGGAGATTACTTTGGACTGGGACGTGCAGCAGATGGATGGGATAAAGAGTACTGGTATGATATGAAGAATTATCTGGAGGAGCTGACAGAGGAAGAACGCTATATCTCCAGACAGACATCCAGTATGGAAGATGAAAAGACAAAGGATCGTATTACAGAAGACTTTTGCTATGGACACAGATGTTCCAACAGAGCGATTGATTTTATGGAAAAACATCAGGATGAGGATTATTTCCTAGTTGTATCCTATGACGAGCCACATGGTCCATTCCTTTGTCCAGAAGAATTCTGGAAACAGTATGAAGGGTATGAATTCCCACACAAGGAAAATATGCTGGATACTCTGGAAAACAAACCAGAGCATCATAGGATCTGGGCTGGAGAAGGATATATGGCAGCTGCGAAAGAAGATTTTAAGCTGCAGCCAAAATTTTATTTGGGATGTAACAGCTATGCAGATTATGAAATTGGTCGTGTGTTAAATGCAGTGGATAGTTTTGCAAAGGATGCTGTCATTATTTACACATCAGATCATGGTGATATGTTGTATTCTCATTCTTTAACAGGAAAAGGACCTGCAATGTATCAGGAAATTACCAATATTCCTTTGATCATCCGTGGATTTGGTGCTGGAAGAGAAGATAAAAATCCAGTATCCCATATCAATCTGGCTCCGACTATTTTTGATATTTTTGGTGTGGAGAAACCAAGGGTATTTGAAGGAAAGAGTATTTATGAGGAGTTGAAGACAGGAGAACGTCAGAATGAATATGTATTTATGGAATTTGGGCGTTATGAAGTAGATCATGATGGCTTTGGCGGATATCAACCAGTAAGGGCAGTTTTTGATGGAAGATATAAATTAGTTATCAATCTTATGACTTCTGATGAATTGTATGATTTGCAGGAAGATTCACAAGAGATGAACAATCTGATCAATCATCCTGACTATGAAGAGCAGAGAGTACGTCTCCATGAGACGCTTTTAAATAACATGTATGAGACTAGAGATCCATTCCGTGGATATTACTGGGAGGATCGTCCGTGGCACAGAGTGACAGAGTTTAAAACTTGGGATAGTCGTCTGATGACCAGACAGAGAGAAAATGAAGAATATGAACCAAGACAGTTAGATTATGGTACTGGTTTGGAAATGGTACATGCGACGAGAAAAAAAGGTCAATCAGAGGCAAAATTTGCAAAAAAACCAAATCAGTAGATAGAGAGACAGAATAGCTACAGGAGATTTTGCAGCTATAACAGGAGAAAATACTGTGACAGGTAAAAGGTATCAAATTATTAGCAGATAAAGAACTTTGAAATATTCTGCAAAGAAAGTGAGAAGCGTCAGATTTTGTGTAGCTTTGTAAAAAGAGGCAGAATCTGATGCTTTTTCTTTGTTTTTTACATCATGTGGAGTGTGGATGTGTATCCTGAAAGATGGAGGAAAGTACAGATATGATAGTAGAATCATTTGAGTATAAAATAAATGAAGGGGAAATATATAAAAATATAAGAGCAGAGGGAGAAAATGCACGAATCCAGATCAGTCATCAATATGCGAAAGATGGACAATGCTCTTTGATGTGGAAGGGAAAAGGGTTGAGCCATCTTCACATAAGAGGAGATGTTGGATATCGACCATTTGAAGGAAAAGGATTGGATCAAAATCGAGATGCTTTTGTTTTTTGGGTTTATTTAGAGAAAAGACGAAAAGAAACACTTTTGATCCATTTTATGAAAAATGGAAAAAAATGTTGCAGTTTTCCATTTTATCTGAATTTTACAGGCTGGAGACCCTGTTGGTGTCCTTTTTCTGATATGCAGGGAAGTCCTGAAATAGAAATGGATGAAATTATATTTGAAATAGAATCGAATGATGAATTTGAACTGTACTTGGATCAGATTATAAGTTCGGTTGCGATCGATCCACGCCATCCAGTGAGAGATCTTCAGATTCCATTTATCAATATGGGGGCAGACAGTGCTGCCAATGCACATTGGACTTCTCTATATCGTTTTTGGAAGTTGTTCGAGGATAGGATACAGGAATGCAGAGTACAGAAAAAAGGTTTTTCAACAGAGAAGGTGTGTTCTCAAGATAGGGAAGACAGACAAAGGAAGGA
>CAJMNU010000034.1 GCA_905214855.1 uncultured bacterium
TTATGCAAAATGAACAAAAAATCTTCGAATTACATTCCGAATACGCCCCCACTGGAGAGCAGCCCCAGGCCATTGAGGCGCTGGTCAAAGGCTTTCAGGAAGGCAATCAATTCCAGACTTTACTAGGGGTTACGGGTTCCGGCAAAACCTTTACTATGGCTAATGTAATCCAGCAGTTAAATAAGCCGACTTTGGTAATAGCGCATAATAAGACCTTAGCAGCACAGCTCTATGGTGAGTTCAAAGAGTTTTTTCCCAACAACGCAGTGGAATACTTTGTATCCTATTATGATTATTATCAACCAGAGGCATATGTGCCATCAACGGATACATATATAGAAAAAGATTCTTCCATCAATGATGAGATTGATAAACTGCGCCATTCTGCAACTGCGGCTCTTTCTGAGAGACAGGATGTGATCATTGTGGCATCTGTTTCTTGTATTTACGGTTTAGGAAGTCCGATCGATTATAAAAATATGGTGATCTCCCTGCGTCCTGGCATGATCAAGGATAGGGATGAAGTTATCCATAAGCTGATTGAAATCCAGTATAATAGGAATGAGATGGATTTCAAAAGAGGAAGTTTTAGAGTTCATGGGGATATATTGGAAATTTATCCGGCATATTCAGGAGGAGAGGCTTTTCGCATAGAGTTTTTTGGAGATGAGGTGGATCGTATCTCTGAGATTGATGCACTGACAGGCAATGTGCGTGCCCAGTTAAGCCATGTAGCGATTTTTCCTGCATCCCACTATGTTGTGCCAAAGGAAAAGATGATGGAAGCAACAGAAAATATCCTGAGTGAAATGGAAGAACAGGTGACATATTTTAAAAGTGAAGATAAGCTGTTGGAAGCTCAGAGGATCGCAGAGCGAACCCGTTTTGATGTGGAGATGATGAGAGAGACTGGATTTTGTTCTGGAATTGAGAATTATTCCAGACATTTGGTTGGTTCAAAGGCGGGAGATCCGCCATGTACCTTGATGGATTATTTTCCAGATGATTTTTTGATCATTGTGGATGAGTCTCATATTACGATTCCCCAGATCAGAGGAATGTATGCTGGGGATCGTTCCAGAAAAACGACTTTGGTAGAATATGGTTTTCGGCTTCCGTCTGCTTTGGATAACCGTCCATTGAATTTTACAGAATTTGAAAGTAAGATTGATCAGATTCTGTTTGTATCAGCTACACCTAATGTATATGAAAAAGAACATGAAATGCTGCGGGCAGAGCAGATCATCCGTCCAACAGGACTTTTAGATCCTGAAATTTCAGTGAGACCAGTGAAAGGTCAGATTGATGATCTGATCGGAGAGGTTAATAAGGAAGTGAAACATCATCATAAAGTGCTGATCACTACCTTAACTAAGCGTATGGCAGAAGATTTGACCGATTATATGAAGGAAGTGGGAATACGGGTACGTTATTTACATTCCGATATTGATACACTGGAACGTGCGGAGATTATTCGGGATATGAGAATGGATGTATTTGATGTATTAGTGGGGATCAATCTTTTGCGTGAGGGGCTGGATATCCCAGAAATTACTTTGGTAGCGATTCTGGATGCAGACAAGGAAGGCTTTTTACGTTCGGAGACTTCTTTGATCCAGACGATCGGGCGAGCGGCAAGAAACAGCGAGGGTCATGTTATTATGTATGCGGATAGGATGACCGATTCTATGAAAAATGCGATAGAAGAGACAAATCGAAGACGCAGCATTCAGCAGGAGTATAATAAACAACATGGTATCACACCAACTACAATAAAAAAGGCAGTAAGGGATTTGATCGCAATTTCCAAAGCAGCAGATAAAAAGAGTGAGATGTTTGAGAAAGATCCAGAGTCTATGGATGAGAAAGAATTGCAAAAACTGGCAGCAGAATTGAAGAAAAAAATGCATCAGGCAGCAGCAGAATTGAATTTTGAGGAGGCAGCTATGTTGAGGGATCGTATGATAGAAATTAATACACTGTTACAAAAATAGGAAAGATAACATGATATAAAACGAATACCGCAATATAAAAATAGCTGAAAACAGGGAATGAAAGATAGAGAGGGAGCGTCATGAGGGAGAATCTGGAAAAAACAGAACTTTGGAGCAATCTGATGAAACCGGCAGATGAATTTACACCAATTCCATTTTGGTTTTGGAATGATATGCCGGATAAGGAAAAAATTGAGGAACAGCTGAAAGATTATAGAGAAAAAGGTGTAAATGGGATTGTACTCCATCCAAGGATTGGGATTCCAAAGGAAATAGAATATCTATCTGAGAGTTTTTTTGAGGTTGTTGGTTGGGTGATCCATGCAGCAAAAAAGCTGGATATGAAGATTGTTTTATATGATGAAGGAATGTATCCGTCTGGTTCTGCACATGGTATGGTAGTTCGGGAAAATCCTTCTTTTGCGGCAAGAGGAATTACGATAACAACAAAGCCCGGATCAGATCCGATTTTGACAGAGCTTTCTGAAAATCGTTTTATGGTTGTGAGGGCAACAGGTGGAACGATTCGAGGAATCCATTTTGGTGAAGATGACAATGAGGCAGGAGCGCCACTGGCTGCTGATATTTTGAACTCAGAAGCGGTAGATACCTTTATTCGTTTGACACATGAGCAATATTACAAGAGATTTGGGGCATACTTTGGAACTACAATTATTGGGTTTTTTACAGATGAGCCCTGTCCTATGGGAAGAAATGTCAGGGGCTTTTTCCCATGGTCAGATGGAATGAAAGAAGATATTATAGCTCTGGGAGGAAAGTTAGAGGAACTGGAGGGGCTTTTTACAGGAACAGAGAATAGGACAACCATATGTTATAAAAAATTATTGAAGAGATATTTGAGGGAAGTTTTTTATGCAAGATTGTCAAAATGGTGTGAAAAACATCATATTGCATTGATGGGGCATCCAGCAGAGAGTGATGATATTGAAGAAGAACTGTATTTTCATGTTCCAGGACAAGATCTGATCATGCGCCGTGTATCACCAGAGACCGGAGGGCTTTTGGAAGCAGATTCTGTGCAGGCAAAGGTATCAGCAGATATTGCAAGACATCTTGGAAGAAGGAGAAACTCCAATGAATGTTTTGGGGTATGTTGCAGAGAAAGAATACCATGGTATTTTACAGGACGTGATATGAAATGGTATATAGACTGGCTGGCATTTCGTGGGGTCAATCTTTTTATTCCTCATGCGTTTTATTATAGTGTAGAGGGGGAGAGAAGTGGGGAAAGACCACCAGATGTAGGACCTAATAATATCTGGTGGAAATATTATAGACAATATAGTGATTATATGAAACGCTTATCATTTTTAATGACAGATTCCAAGAGTTCTGCAAGAATTGCCATATTGTGTGATAATAACAGAGTTCCAGTGAAGGAAGCTGCATATTTATATGAAAATCAGATAGAATTTCACTATCTTCCAGTCATGTTTTTGAAAAACAGCCATGTGGAGGAGAATATTCTCTGTGTTGGAGAACAGCGATATGATATGGTATGGAATATATTAGGAGAAGAGGAATGGGCTTCCTATTTAAAAGGAGTTCATCAGATTTATGCTATTCCAGAGCAAAAGGATCTGGCTGAATACAGAACCGTGGATCTTTCTCATCCTGTTCCAACACTGCGTGCTGTTAGATTGGAAAAAGAGAAGATTCCTATGTATCTGTTCTCTAACGAAGGTATGGAAGAGATACAGGTGAGAGTGAGTTTGCCAGAAAGTGGACATAAAGTTTGTGTAGATTTATGGAAAGGTACATGGGAAGAAAAGAAAGAGTCAGAAGAATCTGAGAACATCATTCCACTTTCTTTAAGACCATGTGAAACAAAGCTGGTTATTGTGGCAGATTTCCAGAAAAAGCCACATGAACACAGACAAAAAGAGGAGAGGTTCTTGGGGGATCTTACAGAAATGTTCGAAAAAATCCGACAGGATCAGAATCAGATTGTTTATCGAATAACAGTGAAGTTGGAAAAGGAAGAAAAAACAGAAACAGAAACCTTTGAGGTTTGTGGGGAGGAAATGGCAGAGTGTTTTTGTAATGGAGAATTTGTTGGGACAAGCTTTTGGAGTCCACATCGTTTTGATATAGGAGCGTATTTGAGAGAGGGAGAGAATCAGATCGAGATACGAATAACAGGAAATGCTGCGAATTTATATCAGAATATCAAGATACCATTTGGGATGGATGCTCATATAAAAAATAGAAGTCTCCAATCATAGGATTTCATTGACAATTTAAAGTTTGGATACTACAATAAGGACGCATGAAAAAGGTATATTGTGTTTAAGATGGCAGGGGTATATTTTAGCAATATATCGTGAAGACAGGAGACGGAAAACATGAATTATAAAATGCTGATGGAAACTGCTGTAACAGCGGGGGAAATCATGTTGAGCAGTGGTGCGGAAATTTACCGTGTGGAAGATACAATGAATCATATCTTGCGAAAAGCAGAAGTAAAAACAGCAGATGCTTATGTACTTTCTACAGGGATTATCGCAACATTGGAAGACCCCAGCATTGATACGATTACTGTGGTCAGACGTGTGCTAAAGCGTTCTACAAATTTAAATCGCATTTGTGTAGTCAATGATATCTCCAGAAAGTTCTGTTCTGGAAATTTGAGTTTGGAAGAGGCAAACAGGCAGATCAAAGAAGCAGAGAAGACTCAGATTTACAGAAATATGACAAAAAAATTGTCTATTGTGGGAGTTACAGGATTTTTTGCATTGTTATTGGGCGGAAGTGTACTGGATGGGATTGCAGCAGGAGTGGTAGGACTTTTGCTTGCTTTTGTCATGTATATGAATGAAAAAATCTTCTTGAATGACTTTTGCAATAATGCAATTGGAGGATTTGTGATCGCATATAGCGCTTTTATCTTAAAAGAATGGTTGTTCAGGGGATGTGATGTAAACCTTGTGATCATTGGATCTATTATGCCATTAGTGCCAGGAGTGACATTTACCACAGCAATCCGTGATACTCTAAATGGTGATTATTCATCTGGAGTGGCCCGTATGGTAGAGGCTGTTGTGGTTGCTCTGGCAGTAGCTGCTGGTGTTGGTCTTGCTATGGTATTATGGAACTTATAGTGTGAGGTGGAGCGATATGATTATAAGAGTAATAGGAGCATTGTTTGCAGTAATATGTTTTTCTGTTCTTTTGGAGATGCCAATACGACAGTTGATATATGCTGGTATGACAGGGGCAGTCGGCTGGCTGGTGTATCTGTTAGTACAAAAAGGGGGATCTGTGGTGGCGGCAGCATTTGTATCCAGCCTTGTGATCGCTTTGATGTGCCACATACTTGCCCGTGTATTTAAGATGCCAGTGACAGTCTACTTTGTAGCAGGTATTCTTCCTTCTGTTCCAGGTGCTTCTATCTATCGGACAGTTTTGTATTTGATCCAAGGGAAAATGCAATTAAGTACCTTTTATCTGGTTGAGACATTGCAGGTGTCAGGGGCAATTGCAGTAGCTATTTTTATTATGGATTCCTTGTTTAAGATCACACAAAAAACAGTTCAGCCTAAAGGATGAATGAAAAGAGGGCAGATATAAAAATATTTTTGGAAATTGTCATTTAATTGGCTTAACTGGGAAAAGGATCAGAAGGAGGAAGAATGATCTGATCTTCCTGCCTTAAATACAGATAAGCATGGTCAGAGAGTTGTTCTTCCAGTGAGACAGAACTTTGATTAACAGATACGATCATCTCATGCAGAGAAGAATAAGAAAAAGAAGTTTCATAGGGAAGCAGAAGAAATTCGTGGATGCTGGAAGGGATAAGGAGAATATCCTTTTGCAGTGTATCTGCGAATTTTTTTAATATATTGGGGTATAAAATACAGCTTGCACCATAATAGCTTAGGGGGTTGCTTAAAACATATAAAGAAGGGGGAATATGGTCAGAACTGGAAGAAAGATGCATAGTATCTGGAAAAGGAGATCCTGCATGAGGGATAGTGTGTATAATACGGCTGAGGACAGATTCCAGAGTGGAAAGGACTGGAGGAAGAAGACGGGGAGTATTTTCCATAGCGAGATGAAACAGTTCCTGTGTGGTGCAGCCCCAAGTTTCCTGATGAGAGGTATAGATCAATGCAGACATGGGGGCATGATCGGGAGAATTTAGATATAGATAAAAAACGATAGAAAGATCAAGAAAGGGAACATTAGGAATCTTTTCTAAAAGTTCCGTATTCATTTGTGTATGGATCAGGCGGTAAGCAACGTGTGAACGTAGCTGTTCAAAAGAAAATGAAGAATGAAGAGAGGGAAGAGAAATTTCCTGAAATTCTCCAAAGAGATGGAGGATTTCATCAACAATCTCAGAAAGTGGTTTTCCAGAAGAAAACATGTCATAATATTCATTGGCATAGATCGTAGGAGAGACAGAATCATTAGGGTAGGTCAGACATAAAGCATCCAGATGAAGTCCATTGTTTTTTAAAATAGGCTGTATGGACAGTTTACTAAGGGGGTGAAGACGCTGGGAGAGCAGCTCCTGAAGCAGTGTAAGAAATGTTTGATATTGCATAGAAACCTCCGAAATACATAGTGTAAATAGATTGATAAATGAAAAATATAAATAAGGAATATAAATTAAGAAATATAAATAGGGTCATAAAATATAATATTTTATGGATAAGAAGAATGAATAAAAAGAAGAATGGATATTATGGGAGAAAAATAGAGTTGTAAAAGAAGTATAGATAAAAGAAGAGGATAAAGATAGATAAAAAATAAAAGAAAGAAAAAGAAGAACGAAAGATCTTTCTTTGAAAGGATAATAACATCCTTTCTTATCCTTGTCAATCGAAAAAAATGGATAGCTCAAGTAATGTGTGTAATCTGTTTTTGAGTAGAAATGGAGCAATATAAAGGTATAAAAAAAGCTGGATATCCAGCTTTTTGAAATGTAAGTACCAAAAGTAGTATATATGAACTTCATAACAAGAAGTTTTGTGACTAGAGTGTTGTTTTTTGGTATTCCAATGTATATCCATTGGGGTCTGATAAGAAAAAAGAATATACCGGAAATCTAGGATGAAAGGATGGCAGGGCAGAAAGTCCTATGGCAGATCGTTTTTTTAATATATTATACATATCATCGACATCTTTTATAGAAGGAAGATTGAATGAAATACATTGTCCTGTTGCCATAGGACGTTCCTCTCCATATTCGCAGAAAGCCAGATATCCATATCCGCAGTCAAACCAGACACAGTCATCTAATTGTTTGTGAATAGGAAGTTCCAGTATAGTTGTATAATATTGTATTGTCTGTTCCAAATTTTTACATGGGAAAAAAATAACACTGGATTATGGTTGTATGACAGAGATATTGTGACTTTCCATTTTTGTTTTCCTTCTTTCTTTATATGATATATTGTAAGAGACATTCATTTGAATTGCTTTTTTGTGATTTCATCATAGCATAATTCTTTTTGTGTGTCTGTACCTTTTCTTTTTTTCTTTGAAAATTTCTGTTTGTTTATCGGTATAATATAAATAAAGAATTGTTTGTAAATTATCTTTTATCAGAAAAATACTTGAACTTTTCAGATGAATGGTGTATGATACAAACGATGCACCTGTAGCTCAGTGGATAGAGCAGTGGTTTCCGGAGCCATGTGCGGGGGTTCGACTCCCTTCAGGTGCATGTTTTCCCTGTAAGACCAAGTGTGGTTTTACAGGGATTTTTAGATTATATTTTTATGGAGAAAAAAGATGGATGTAAAAGATTTTTACTTTGATTTGCCGCAGGAATTGATCGCACAAGATCCTCTGGAAGATCGCTCTGCTTCCAGACTTTTAGTTTTGGACAAGGAAACAGGTGCTGTGGAGCATAAAGGATTTTGTGATATTTTACAGTATTTAAAAAAAGGAGATTGCCTTGTAATTAATGATACAAAAGTCATTCCGGCACGTCTGTTTGGAATAAAAGAAGGAACAGATGCAAAGATTGAGATTTTGCTCTTGAAACGGAGAGAAAATGATATTTGGGAAGTGTTAGTAAAACCGGGCAAAAAGGCAAAACCAGGAACTAGGATTTCTTTTGGTGATGGTTTAATGCATGCAGTCGTGTTGGATGTGGTAGAAGATGGAAATCGTTTGATCCAATTTGAGTATACAGGGATTTTTGAAGAAATTCTGGATCAGCTTGGTCAAATGCCGCTGCCACCATACATTACGCATCAGCTGAAAGACAGAAACCGCTATCAGACAGTGTATGCTGTTCACGAAGGTTCTGCAGCAGCTCCGACAGCAGGACTTCATTTTACAGAGGAACTTCTCAGACAGGTGGAAGATATGGGAGTGCGTATTGCCCGTGTTACTTTGCATGTTGGTTTGGGGACATTCCGACCAGTAAAGGTAGAGAATGTTTTGGATCACCATATGCATTCTGAGTTTTATGTGGTAAGTGAAGAAGCTGCTAAGATTGTAAATGAGACTCATCAAAATGGTGGTCGTGTTTTTTGTGTGGGAACAACAAGCTGCCGTACTGTGGAATCAGCATCTACAGAGGATGGCATTTTACAAGCTAAAACAGGATGGACAGATATCTTTATTTATCCAGGATATAAGTTTAAGGTATTAGATGCACTGATCACGAATTTCCATTTGCCAGAATCCACACTTGTCATGCTGGTATCTGCTCTTGCAGGTCGTGAGCATGTTCTTGCTGCATATGAGGAGGCAGTAAAAGAAAAATATCGTTTCTTTAGTTTTGGGGATGCAATGCTCATAATATGATACTAAAACTGACACTTCAACGAGCTTTAGCTTTTGGAGTGTCAGTGTGTGAATAAAATATCCTTGACGAAACGTATAAAAAACAGTATACTATCATCAATAGTTAGCTAAAACTAACTATATTTTTAAAACAAAGGGTTAGCCATAACTAACAAACACAAAGAGAACGAATATTTAGGGATAAAAATAATGAAATTGTATAAAAATAAAAGAAGATAGAATACAACAAAGAAAAAGAAGGAGGCAGCAATAAATCTATGTCATTAGAAAAAAATTTAATTGAATTTTGTTCTCCAACATTAGCATCCTTAAAGACAGGAAGTCTGTTTAAAATTTCGGTAGTAAAAGAGCAGGAATTGGAGGAACAAATAGAAAACTGGAATATACAGTTAAGGGATAAAGGTCTATTTTTGATCGTTTTGAAACATTGGGATGATAATGCTTTAGTTTATGTTTGCAGGAAATCTCATCTTCAGGCAGATTTGGATAGACAAGACATAAGAACATTTCTTCAAGGATATGGATATCAGGAAATGAAATTGGAAAATGTTTTGGAACGTTTAAAATCCAGATTAAAAGCAGAAGAATTTCCACATGAAATCGGTGTTTTTTTAGGATATCCTCTGGGAGATGTGATTGGTTTTATTGAAAATGCAGGAAAGAATAGTAAATGTACTGGATGCTGGAAAGTATACTGTAATGAGTGTGAAGCACAAAAGATGTTTGCCCGTTTTAAAAAATGCAGAGATGTTTATGAACGACTTTGGAAACAGGGAAGAAGTATTTTTCAGCTTACAGTAGCAGCGTAACCAGTCATTTAAAAAAATGAAAATAAGAAAACGGTTTTGTTTGTAAGGTTTGTCTTTGAAAGAAAGAGCAATCAGCAGACAGAGCCATTTTTTTGTTTTTGACAGGAAGAGAAAACGGTTTTAAATTTATCTTTTGTGATGTATAATGGATAAAGTTTCTGACCTATCAAGGAACAGAATGGAAATGTGTGGGACGAAAAGAAGAAAACGGCAGTACTGCTGAGAGGAAGAAGAAAGAATGGAAGAGATTCGTTTAAATAAATGGCTGAGTGAACATGGGATCTGTTCAAGAAGAGAGGCAGACCGACTGATCGAACAGGGGAAAGTTCTTGTAGATGGACGGGTTGCACGAATGGGAGAGAAAGTAAGAGATGGACAGGAGATCTGCTGTGACAAAAAAGTAGTGAGTCAGGTCGGCATGAATACAGATCGTCCCCGTTCTGTGCTTTTACTGGTGAACAAACCAAGGGGGATTGTCTGTACAACATCAGATAAGGATAGAGCAGAAAATATCATAGAGTTTGTCAATTATCCAGAGAGAGTCTATCCGGTTGGTCGATTGGATAAGGATTCAGAAGGGCTGATTTTATTGACAAATCAGGGAGATCTGGTCAATAAAATTATGCGGGCGAGAAATGGACATGAAAAAGAATATGAAGTCACAGTAAATAGACCTGTAACAGAAGAATTTTTACATGCGATGCGAGCAGGTGTCCCTATTTTGGATACTGTGACAAGACCATGTCAGGTGAAAAAAACAGGAGAATACAGCTTTAAGATCATTTTGACACAGGGACTGAACCGTCAGATACGTCGCATGTGTGATTATCTGGGATATCAGGTAGTCACACTAAAAAGAATCCGTATTATGAATTTGACATTAGGGACACTGAAAACAGGAGAATGGCGTGAAGTAACCCGAAAAGAAGAAAATGATTTAAAACGGCTATTAAGAGGAGAATGACTTAAAAGAGCTTATATTTATAAAATATTAAGAGGAAAGACTAAAAAATTATAAAATATTCAAGAGAGAATGAGTTAAAACGGTTTATAAAATATTCTACAGAAAAGAGGGATGAGAGATGGAAGAAAAACTTGCAAGAATGAGGCAGTTAGTTGAAGAATTAACAAAAGCGGGACAGGCATATTATGCAGAAAATCGTGAAATTATGAGCAATTATGCATATGACACATTGTATGATGAGTTGTTGGGATTAGAAAAGGAAACAGGGGTGATTTTACCTGAAAGTCCAACGCAGAAAGTGGGATATGGGGAAGAAATTGCAAAATTTTTGCCTAAAGAACGCCATGAAACACCAATGTTGTCTTTAGACAAGACAAAAGAAAGAGAAGATTTACGAGAATGGCTTGGTGAGAAAAAAGGTCTTTTGTCTTGGAAACTGGATGGAATTACGATTGTTTTGACATATCAGAATGGAATATTACAGAAAGCTGTTACAAGAGGAAATGGTGAAGAGGGAGAAGTGATCACGGCAAATGCCAGAACATTTGTTAATCTTCCACTGCATATTGCATATGAGGGAACTTTGGTTTTGCGTGGTGAGGCAGTTATCACATATTCGGATTTTGAGAAGATAAATGAAGAGATTGATGCAGAGATGCAGTATAAAAATCCAAGAAATTTGTGCAGTGGTTCTGTGCGTCAATTGGATAGCAGAGTAACGGCACAGAGAAAAGTACGTTTCTTGGCACATGCTTTGGTAAAGGCAGATGGGGTGGATTTTAAAAATTCAAGAAAAGTACAGTTTGAATGGCTGAAAAAGCAGGGAATTGAGGTTGTAGAATACAAAGAAGTGACAGGAGATACAATTCTTGATGCGGTGGATGAATTTGCAGAAAAAGTAGAACAGTACGAGATCCCATCAGATGGATTGGTCTTACTGTATGATGATATTGCTTATGGAGAGTCACTGGGCAGGACAGCAAAGTTTCCAAGAAATGCGATTGCCTTTAAATGGGCAGATGAAATCCGTGAAACATCATTAAGGATGATCGAATGGAGTGCTTCCAGAACAGGATTGATCAATCCTGTAGCTGTTTTTGATCCAATCGAGCTGGAGGGAACTACAGTAAGCCGTGCCAGTGTCCATAATATTAGTGTTCTTGAGTCATTTGAGTTGGGAGAAGGAGATAAGATCACTGTCTACAAGGCAAATATGATCATTCCTCAGATTGCAGAAAATCTGACCCGCAGCAATTCGATACAGATTCCATCTGTCTGTCCGGTTTGTAAGGGAAAGACGGAGATACGACAGGTAGGAGACGTAAAATCTTTGTATTGTACCAATCCAGAGTGTCAGGCGAAGAAAATAAAAAGTTTTGCCTTATTTGTGAGCAGGGATGCGATGAATATCGATGGTCTTTCAGAGATGACGCTGGAAAAATTTATTGCAGAGGGACTGATCCATGAATTCGCAGACATTTTTGAATTGCCTAAGCACAAAGATGAGATTGTAAAAATGGAAGGACTTGGTGAAAAGTCTTTTGAAAAATTAAAAGAAGCTCTTCAGAAATCTTCTCATACAACTCTGGTTCGATTTATTTATAGTCTGGGGATTTCGGGAATTGGACTGGCAGGTGCAAAATTGCTGGTACACTATTTTAAGAAAGACTTGCAGGCAATGCGTACTGCATCTGTAGATCAGCTTACAGAAATAGAAGGAATTGGTCCGGTTTTAGCTAAATCATGGGTAGAATATTGGAACGATGAAGAAAATATGAAGAAAGCAGACAGAGTATTGTCAATGCTTACTTTTGAAGAAGAGCCGACAGAAGAATCTGACCAGATGATGGAAGGACAGGTGATTGTAATTACCGGTTCTTTGACTCATTTTGCAAATAGAAAAGAACTTCAAACGTGGATTGAAGACAAAGGAGGAAAAGTGACTGGTTCAGTGACTTCTAAAACTACCTGCCTTATCAATAATGATACTGCCTCAGCTTCTTCCAAAAATAAAAAGGCAAAGGAACTTGGGATTCCAATTCTTTCAGAAGAAGAATTTTTAAAAAAGTGGAATAGTGACAGATAAAATACGAATATATAAAGATACCTGAATGTGTCACAATAGTACAAGTTATAAAAGACAGAATCGGGCAGATCATATAGAAAAAGTGAAGAATGGGAAAAGAGGGAATAGAGTATGCCGATTAAGATACAAAAAGATTTACCTGCCAGAGAAATCCTAGAGTGGGAAAATATATTTGTTATGGATGAAGAGAGAGCATTAAATCAGGATATCCGTCCGTTGGAGATTATCATATTGAACTTGATGCCAGTAAAGGAAGAGACAGAAACACAGCTTTTGAGGGCACTGTCTAATACACCTCTTCAGATTGATTGTTCTTTTTTAAAAGTATCCAGTCATGAATCAAAAAATACATCTGCAAGCCATTTAAATAAATTTTATATGAATTTTCAGCAGATCAAAAAGAATCACTATGATGGGATGATCATTACAGGTGCGCCGGTGGAGCATTTGGAGTTTGAGGAAGTGGATTACTGGCCGGAGTTAGTGGAAATTATGGAATGGAGTAAAACACATGTCACTTCAACCATCCATATCTGCTGGGGAGCGCAGGCAGGTTTGTATTATCATTATGGCATTCCAAAATACAAAAGAGATAAAAAATTATCAGGCATTTATCTTCATAAGGTATTGAATCGTAAAGTACCGATTGTGCGGAGTATGAACGATTATTTTTATGCACCACATTCCCGCA
>CAJMNU010000035.1 GCA_905214855.1 uncultured bacterium
TACAGGGATCGTAAAAGTATATGCCCCTTTTTCGTCCTCAGAAAACACAACCCATCCACTTTCATTTTCTTTTTTTGCTGCTTCCTCCCCTGTTCCCATATATAACTTATCATAACCTGTTCCGCTCAGTGTGATCACAGCCTCCATACTGCCATCCTCTGATACTGTCAAATCTGCCTGCACGATCTGGAACATAGAAGAGCTGGATTCTACCTTCACAGAATATACTCCATGAAGTTTTTCACCAATCATTTTATTCTGTTGTCCGTCTTCTGCAATCCCCTCAAACACCTTTTGGGAAGAAATCATATCCTGTACATGTTCTGCATATAAATCACGGATTGCTTCCAGTTCTCCCAGACCTTCTATCACACTTGTAACTTCGTACCCTTCACGTTCCAAGACAGATTTCCAAGAATCTTCCTCTTCTCCCGCCATATCATTGTTTGCATGGTCTCCTGCCACTACCATCAAAGGACGCAGCACCACTTTCTTATACTGACCATTACTCTTCATAGATGTCATGACATCCTCTAATGTCGGTTCTGCCTCTACTGTTCCAATGTAATAGTTCAGATAGCCTGCCTCTTTTATCTTTTCCTGAAGTGTTGCATACACACCATTAGAATCTGCCTCTGTCCCATGTCCCATAAAACAGATCGCAGTCTCACCATCCTCATATTGTTTACAAGAATCTGTAATAGCTTTGATCACTGCATCAAAATCTTCATCACTTGATAAAAGTGGTTCTCCAAGATAAACCTTATCAAACTGATCCAGTGAATCCGTAAGCTCTTTTGCCAAATCCTGATACTCATATCCACTCATCAAATGTGTAGGCTGGACAAAAAGTTCTTTTACTCCATCCTCTTTCGCTCTGTCTAATGCCTGTTCTACATTGTCGATCTCTAAGCCATCTCTTTCTTTTAATTTATCAATAATAATCTGGCTTGTAAATGCCCTGCGAACTTCATAATCCGGAAATGTTTCTCGAATTGTCTCTTCAATTGCTCCAATTGTTTTCTCTCTGCTGTCATTATAACTTGTTCCAAAACTAACTACTAAAATCGCCTTATCACTTTTCAACGCAGTATTCTTTTCCCCTTCCGTCTCTTCTGTTACACTGTTTTCCTGCAATACTGTATTCTCTGTTTCCTGTTGTATATTCTGTAAGCTATCCTGTTTAGGATCTGTACCCTTACATCCTCCCAGACAACATACCATCAATAATGCTGCAAACATAATTCCTGCTCTTTTTTTCTTCATGATCGTTTCCTTTCTTGTGTGTTGTTTCTGTATTTTCTATCTGTTATAAAATTCCATATGCAGCACTTGTCAGAAACCATTTTCATGGATACCTATCTCTATCACAAGATTTCCTGTGTCATAAAGAAAAGCCCTCTTTCTTTTCGACAGAGGACTTGCACGCACCAAAAGAACAGGCTAAATCCTTTTTATCCTGTTTTTTTCCGTACAAGTCAATTGCTCGTGACCTGAAACCAATATCTGCATGTACTTTTAGAACCTACTTGTCCTATACATACCAAACTACCGTTTCTGTACAACAGTCAGGCAGGTCTCCCGACTCAATGATCATCGCATTTGCCCTCTTCCCAGTCTCCCAGTGAGTTATTGGCTTCTGCTCCCATATTACGGTGACGAGTTCGTACAGGAATTGCACCTGTTTCCCTTTTCACCAGAACCAGCTTCTATTGTTACCAAGCTGTTCTGACACCTGACTGCTACATATTTTATTTTTTACACCATATCATATTTCTTTTTTACACTCAACCTGTTTTTACAGTTTTTTCTGCTTTGATGCATAACCCGCAAAGATTTATCTGATCTTATCTGCCCACTCTGCTTCTTTAAAACCGACCAACACATACTCGTCTGCTATGATCAATGGTCTTTTTACAAGCATTCCATGTGTAGCAAGCAATTGCAGCTGTTCATCCTCACTCATAAGAGGTAATTTTTCTTTTAACTGCATATCTTTATACATAAGCCCACTGGTATTAAAGAACTTTTTAAGCGGCAGTCCGCTTTTCTTATACCATTCCTTTAATTCTTCATAAGAAGGATTCTGCTCCACAATGTGTCGATCTGTGTACTCAATATGATGTTCATCCAGCCATTTCTTAGCTTTTTGACAAGTAGAACACTTTGGATACTGCAAAAATAACATTTTCTATTTTCTCCTTTAATACTATATTTTTTGATTCTTAATGTCCTCTCTTAGAAAGTAAAATAACACATTCTGTATGTTTTGTAAAAGGAAACAGGTCAAATCCAAATACCTTTTTTCCTATATAACCCAATTTTTTGAAGTATTTCAGATCTCTCACCATAGTATCCGGACCACAGGAAATATAAACCACTTTTTCAGGAGCCAGTTTTGCCACACAATCCATAAATTCCTCCGTACTTCCACTTCTTGGAGGATCCATGATCACTACATCTGCTTTTTCCTTCTGTTCTGCCATTTCCACCAAAAATCGTCCTGCATCCTGACAGTAAAACTGAATATTATTGCATTGATTTCTCTTAGCGTTTGTCACAGCATCCCTGACAGCATCCTGATTCAACTCCACACCGATCACTTCTTTTGCTGTCTTAGAAGCGATAATGCCAATTGTCCCTGTACCGCAATAGGCATCAATGACACGCTCTTTCCCTTTTAAATCAGCCAGTTCCAGTGCCTTTTGATATAATTTTTCTGTCTGTATTGGATTTACCTGATAAAAAGAACGGGAAGAAATACGAAATGTGCATCCACACAGTTGATCCTCAATATATCCCTTTCCAAACAAGACATGTTCCTTTGTTCCAAGCACCATGCTTGTCCCACGTCCATTGATATTCTGGATGATCGTGGTGATCTCTGGATGCTTCTCTCTCAATGCCTTTACAAAATTATTTTTTGATGGAAACACAGGAGATGCTGTTACCAACACGACCATGATCTGTCCTGAAACATGTCCTACTCTTACCATAACATGTCTTAAAAATCCATATCCAGTATCCTCATCATAGGTGCGTATTTTAAAGGATTTCAACATTTTGCGTATTGTACAGATGATCTCATCTGCTTTCTGATCCTCAATCATGCAGCTGTCTATCGGAAGCACCTGATGAGTTCCCTCTTTGTAAACACCAGAAATTGCCTGTCCCTTTTTATCATGGGAAAATACGGCATGGACTTTATGGCGGTAAAAATAAGGATCCTGCATACCCACGATCGGCTCTATCTTATATGCATTTCCAAATAGTCCTTTTAATTCTTTCTCTTTTTGTTTTAATGTCTCCTTATATTCCATATCCAGATACTGACACCCACCACATTTTTTAAATACTGGACATTTTGCCTTCATTTCTTTTTCCTCCGTTTTTCAAGTCTTTTCTCATTCTTCTCACATTTTATACATACCCATATACGCCCCTGACAGAGACCTCCCCAGAGAGAACTTCTCTTATTGCTCCCTCCTCTGTCTTTACCAATAATTCTCCTGTATCTGTGATTCCACATGCTGTTCCTGTATATTCTCCTGCTGGATCTAAAACCTTTACCACACGTCCCAGATTAACAAGCTGTTCTACATATTCCTGTTTCAGTGCTCCAAGATCCCCACACTGTTCCCATATATGATAATATTCTTCCATAAACATCCAAATCTTTTGGATCAGATTGGATCTCTTGATGACTTTTCCGGTTTCAAGATAAATAGAAGTTGCTTTTTGCTCCAGTTCTTCTCCAAAACTTTGCTGTGTCACATTGATCCCTATTCCCACAACAGCGTACTGTACCGTTTTTCCTTCTGTTCCCATTTCAGTCAAAATTCCGCAAATCTTTTTCCCATTCATCACCAGATCATTGGGCCATTTGATCTGACAGGCACAGTTTGTCTCTTCTCTTACTGCTTTTGCAGCAGCAAGAGCAGCTACCAATGTCAGCATAGAGAGTTTTTCCGGCTCTATTTGAGGTCTAAAAAGAATACTCATAAAAATCCCGCTGTCTAATGGAGATTCCCATGAACGCCCCCGCCTCCCCTTGCCAGCGATCTGTTTGTTTGCCAGAATTACCGTTCCATGTAAGACATCTTTAGAAGCTGCCAGTCTTTTTGCCTGTATATTTGTAGAGTCGATTTCCTCACTATACTCCAATCTGCCTCCTATCTTTCCCTCCTGTATCTTTTTGCTGACTTCTCTCAGTCGTTCTGCCATCTCACGTCCGGTTTCTGGTCTCATTTCCTCATGCTCCATTACTCTGCCTCTCTATTCTATTCTCTATTCTCTTTTCTTTCCTGTTTTTATCCATTGATTCTGTTTATTACCGCTTTATTACACTTTTTCGTTACTTCCACCAAATACTGAACATGCTCAAAGCACAGATCCCCAACAGAAAAATTCCTATCGCACATTGCAAGATTGCTCCCAGTTTCTTCTTAACCTCTCTGTCATTTCTATGAAACCCATGTATTCCATTCAGAATACTCAAGAATGCCCCCAAAAGAAAAATGATTGGGAGCAGCAACATATGATCTTTGGGATTTAAAAAAGATACCACTGACATAGCTACAATGATCAGTCCGATCACAATATTTGCAACATCTATAGATAATGCCATTTTTCTTATATTTTTTCTATTTTCCTGCTTGTGCATTTTATTCCACCACTCTCATCCTACATTTTCTCTCTTTATTCTATCCATTTTGTCTTTTTCTTGCTTTATTTGCAGCACATGTCTTTTGAACAGCACCTATTTTACCTCTCCAAACAGCGTTTTTGTCCTTTTGGGGTTTCATTGCCTGAAATGTCTGATATTCTTTTATCTGCTGTGCCTGCACTCGGACAAGGATCTCATGTTTTAATGTCTTTAACGTATATATATGCAAACGTGGGACATGATACACTCTTGCCATTTCCTCCAACATTGCCAAATAAAGGTCTTTATAATTCCAGTCTTCTTTGAGTTTTAATTCTTTGGCTGATTCTGGGAAAATTTCTTCCGCATCACAGCGCATACTTTTCCCTGCCACTGCCTCTTCCTCTGGAAAACCATGTTTCTGCATCCAAAGTCTCACAATCTCATTACGGGCAAACAAACGTCTGGCATAAGCACTTTCTGTACAAGGTGCATCCAAATAATAATAACGTCCCTCCAACCCATAAATCATACGTTTGGCATCCAAGTATCCTAACTGCATATTTCTCTTACACTTTTTACGGTCAAATTCCAAAATTCCTCCCAGATCCTGTCTGGGTGCGATATGGTATACTTGTGTTCCTTGCGGAATCCTAAGCGTTTTTTCTGTATCCCTGCCTAAACCATAGATACGCACCACAATGATATTTTCATACCCCTTTTCTACCAAAATGTCAACTGGTACATTATTCACTCCCCCGCCATCTGCATATTTTTTCCCATGTAATGGCTCATTTTTAAATGCCAAAAAATATGCACTCGCCAGAAGCATATCTTTCATCATACCAGGTTCTGTCTCTTTTAAATTTACATAAATCTTTTTTCTGTCTGTCAAAGAGTATGTTACCACATACAGATCACATGGTGATCGACGTATTTTATCTTCATCCACGGTAGCTTCTATCAAACGGCGTAATGGGGTAACATCCACACCACCCTCACGCAGAAAACGAAATCCTTCATTTAAAATCTTCTTGACATGTTCTGAGCGCAGCCTGCCCTTTCTCAAACGCTCCATCAGTTCATCATCTACATCCATAACCTTAGAATAACTGATATTCTCCCACAAATATTCTGCTTTTTCCAGATCATTCATACAGATCATCGCACCATTCAATGCCCCTACAGAAGCTCCTGCTACTCCCCGTATCCGTATCCCTACTTCTCTTAAAGCACGCCATGCTCCAATCTGATATGCTCCTTTTGCTCCTCCACCTTCCAGAACCAATCCATATGCTTTTGTCTTGTCTATACGAAGTTCCATTTACACCATTCCTTTCCCATTCTGTGGCATCACGCAGGATGCGGAAAAAAGGAGGACGCTGCTTTACGTCCTGCACCGTCCTCCTACATGTATATCACTATTCACACAGTATCCTTTTATCCTGAATCCCCCGTACAACTGGCAATTGCTATTGTATGCGGTCCTTTTCTGTCATCTGTCAATCCTTCTGCTATCGTTACTGTTATTTGTCAGATGCCACTTCTGTAAGAGACTTGATCAGTCCCGCAACTCCTTGGATTTCAGATGGAATGATAATTTTTGTTGCTCTTCCATCAGCCGCCTTTGCAAAAGCCTCCAGACTCTTTAACTGCAATACTGCATTATCTGCGCCTGCCTCTTTGATAAAACGGATACCATCGGCATTTGCCTGCTGCACTTTTAAAATTGCCTCTGCACGACCCTCTGCCTCTTTGATCATCTTTTCACGTTCTGCCTCTGCTTTAAGGATCGCTGCCTGTTTTTCTGCTTCTGCATCCAGAATCACAGACTGTTTCTTACCTTCTGCTACAAGGATTGTTGCTTTCTTCTCACCTTCTGCTTTCAGGATGGATTCACGTCTTTCACGCTCTGCTTTCATCTGTTTCTCCATCGCGTCTCGGATTGCTGCCGGAGGAATAATATTCTTCAGCTCAACACGATTTACTTTGATTCCCCATGGATCAGTAGCAACGTCCAAAAGAGAGCGCATCTTTGCGTTGATCATCTCTCTGGAAGTCAATGTCTGATCTAACTCAAGATCACCAATGATGTTACGAAGTGTCGTTGCTGTCAGATTCTCAATCGCCATCAACGGATTTTCCACACCATATGCATATAACTTTGGATCTGTGATCTGGAAATAAACTACTGTATCGATCTGCATCGTTACATTATCTTTTGTAATAACAGGCTGAGGCGGAAAATCTGCCACCTGTTCTTTTAACAGCACATTCTTTGCAACACGATCCACAAACGGCATCTTAAAATGAACGCCAACAGACCATGTTCCAAGATACGCACCCAATCTCTCCACTACCATTGCATGAGCCTGAGGAACAATCCTGATACAGGAAGCCAACACGACCAGCGCAATGATCAATATCACTATTACAGTAAAAAAACCAAACATACTACTCTTCCTCCCTTCGTTTTACGATGAGTTTTACCCCTGTGATCGCAACAACCTCGATCTGAGTTCCCTCTTCTATAATGTCTTCGTCCTTTTCTGAACGGGCCATCCATTCCTGCCCATTGAGTACTGCAGCTCCAGTCCCTAACTCATTACAGATCTTCTCACTGACTCTTGCATTTTTACCTATAAGGCTATCCACATTCGTCTTCTTTGTCCTGCTATTTACAAAACGGATCATAACCGGTCTGGTAAACACCAGCAATGCAAAGGATACTACGACAAAAACTGCCAGCTGAACCCTTATATCTACTCCTGCGATCGCAAGCAGACAACTTACCAAAGCACCTCCGGCAAACCAGATCGTTGTAAGAGCCATGGTCGCCATCTCTGTTAAAAGCAATACCACAAACACTGCAAGCCAACAATACACTGCCATATACCTTCCTCCCTTCCACTGCTTTTACTTGTACTTATCATACAATATTCTATGTTAATTTACAACTGCCCTAATTCTTAACGTTTTGTAAATATTCTGTAAATCAAACAATAAATCTGTTTTTTCTATCTCTTATTTCTGCGTCTCTGTCTCGCTGCCTCAAACATCAAAACAGAGGCTGCCACTGCTGCATTTAGAGACTCTACTTTTCCTGCCATAGGGATCTTAATGTAGGAATCTGCCATCTGGGCAGTCTCATCTGTCAGACCATTTCCCTCATTGCCGATCAAGAATCCACTTCCTCTGGTATAATCCTCTTCTTCATAGCAATGTTCTGCCTCCAAATGTGCAGCATACAGACGTATCCCTTGTTCTTTCAGATAGTTCAAAGTTCCTGCCCAATCCTTTGCATACACAAACGGAAGCCTGTACACAGCCCCCATTGTAGAACGGATCACCTTCGGATTATAGATATCCACTGTCTCCATGTTCATAATGACTCCTGAAATTCCTGCCCCTTCTGCTGCTCTGAGTATTGTTCCCAGATTTCCGGGATCTCCTATTTTATCAAGAACCACTATATTCTTCTGTAATTTTTCCAGCGAGCCCTTAATATATGGATAGACTACTATTACTCCCTGTGAATTTTCCTGAGAAGTAAGCTGTCCAAATACTTTTTCTGAAACAATTATCTTCCTGCATTGAAATTTTTCTAATTTTTCCTCTATCTCTCCGGCTATTTCATAATTTTCTCTGAAAACTATTATTTCTGGTTCAAAAGTAAAATCAAGAAATTTTCTTCCTTCAGCTATAAAAAGCTGTTCCTCTTCCCTGTATTTTTTTATTTTAAGTTTCTTTATTTTTTTTATTGTATTATTTTCCAGACTGTTAATGTAGTCCACTGTTCCTCCTAAAACTCTTTTGATTATTTTTTAAATTTTCCTACAGTAATTATATCATAATTTATTCAAAATTAGGACTTTAATTTATACCCCCTTCTCCTTCTTAATATTTACTTTAAACAAAATATGAGCTATAATTAGTTGTACAAATATTGTATTACACTAAGGAGGAAATTAGTATGCTTTTGCTAAATTTCATAAGGTTAGTTTCGTCTTTCCACTCTAGAAAACTTCCTAACCCAAATATCATTACAAAACTTGGAATACTGGGTATTCGAATAGCTCAGGAATATTCTTCAAGATTTGATGTCATAGATATAGAAAAATGTATTTATCTTTCTGGATTTCAAACATCTGACACTGAAAAAGAAGACAGACACCTTTTGACTCTGCTTCCTAAAAAAAGTCCTCTTCTGTCACAAATGGAATATTATGACAATGACTCATATTCTTATTCAGATATAAATTATCTTTTCAAAGGATGCCTGAAAAACGGTATAGAGATTACTATAAAGGCTGTTAATGAAAATGCTAAAAAGAATTTTACAAAAAAAGTTATTTCTCTGGAAAAAGAATTAAGATTTTTCTCATGGTTCTATCCTGGATTCAACAGAAAATACAAAACAGTTGAAATAATGGAAAATCTAAAAAAAGTGACAGAACAGAAACTTAATCTTAACAACGAAATAAAAAGTACAGAACTTTTAAAAGATTATCTTTCTCAATATAGTGACTACAAAGGTTTTGCAAGGCTAAGATTTCCCTCTATATATGCTTATCTTACATCAGATATTATGCTGGTGAGCAAATATACATATGGAACATATTTTTATCAAATGCTTGAAAATAGAAGGCTCAGCTATAAAGATGTTTTAGAAGTAATAAGAATACAGCTTTTCTTTATTTTAAAAATAGGTACTTTCCACAATAATCTCCATATGGGAAATATCATTCTCGGAAGTGACGGTTATATATATTTCCAAGACTGTAATGTTCTTTCTTCAGTAAAAGATGAAACAAGAACAAATCTATTTAAACTTCTTTCGGCTATTTCTAAATATAATTATTCTGAAATACCAAATATTTTAAACAACATGGCAGAAATAAAAATTAATCCTGAAAAAATGAATATATTGGCTGTAGAAATTAATAATATCTTCAAAAATTCAAAAGGAAGTTATCTGCAAAAAGACAGCATAAGTAAAAATATAATGCGTTCTTTTAAAACAGGAATGAAATATGGAATGGTTTTCAACAATGAAATATATCCAGTTGTTAAATCTTTTATTTATCTGGAAAATATGGCACTTAAAGTTAAACCAAAAACATACTTTGCTGAGGACATTTCAAAGATTTTAACTGAAATTTCTCTCTACCAATAATATGAAATTTAATTGACTTAATGTCTATTCTATATTAAAATATTAAAAGACTATGAACTTAGGAGGATTGATAAATGAAAAAAATACTATTACTATTAACTCTGGCTTTCACTTTGATTTCTTGTGGAAAGAGCAGCAAAGATGAAAATACTTTATATATCTATGGATGGGCTGATTATATTCCAAAGGAAACTTATCAGGCATTTGAAAAAGAAACTGGTATAAAAGTTATTGAAGACATCTATTCTTCTAATGAGGAAATGTTTACAAAACTAAAAGCAGGTGGAGCTGGATATGATATCGTACTTCCATCAGCTGACTATACTGAAATTATGATGAAAGAAAAAATGATAGACAAACTTGATAAAAGTAAATTATCTACATTAAAAAATATAGATCCTTTGGTACTTGAAAAGCTTCAATATTTTGATAAAAACAATGATTATGAAGTTCCTTATGTAATGGGAGCTACTGTTATTGCAGTTAATAAAGACTATGTAAAAGATTATCCAAGAGATTATTCTATTTACAACAGAAGTGATTTAAAAGGAAGAATGACTCTTTTAGATGATATGAGAGAAGTTATGACATCAGCTCTTGCTATGAATGGAAAAGATCAGACTACATCTAATGAAAAAGATATAGCTGATGCTGCTGAAATGGTAAAAGGATGGAAAAAAAATATAGCTAAATTTGATTCTGAATCTTTTGGAAAAGGATTTGCCAGTGGTGATTTCTGGGTAGTACAAGGATATCCTGACAACATATTTAGAGAACTTGATGCAGATGAAAGAAAAAAAGTTGATTTCATTATTCCTGAAAAAGGCGGAACTGCTTATGTAGATTCATTTGTTATTCTCAGCAATGCTCCTCATAAAGAGAATGCTTACAAGTTTATCGAATTTATCCACAGACCAGAAATATATGCTCAATTAGCAGATATATTAGAAACACCATCTATTAATGTTCCTGCTAGAGAATTAATGGAAGTAGAACCTTTATTCCAAATAGAAGATCTAAAAAATACTCAAGTATTGAGAGATATTCATGACACTCTTGACCTACAGAATAAATACTGGCAAGAAATATTGATTGCTGATTAACAAATACCTTTGGAGGCACAAATGAAATTTTCTATAAAAAGAGAGGAATTGATTTCAATACTTTCTGAATATACAAATATATTAAAAGACAATCCTATCAAACCTATTGTTTCAGGATTACAAATAAAAGCTGAAAATAATCTTATTACTTTTGTAGGAACTAATCTGGAAGTAGATCATATAAGAAAAGTGGAAGCTGATGTTAAAGAAGAGGGAAGCCTTGTTTTAAAACCATTTCTTCTTCTTGAATATATAAAATTGCTAGATGAAGAATACATTGAATTTATCTTAAACAATGGGTTTATAACAGTACATCAGGCAGAGTTTTCAATACTTGAAGAGGGAACTTTCCCTGTGATTACTGAAACTACGCCTATCAAGCTTCTTGCTATAACTGGAGGAGAACTTGTAAAACTTCTTGAAAAATCTAAGTTTGCAGCTTCTCTGACAAATGATAACATTCAAATAAACTGTGTAAGAGTTATTTTCAAATTAAATGAAATTAATCTTGTATCTACAGATTCTTACAGACTTCTTTATATGAAAGCTGATAAAAACTGTCATGTGGAAAAAGAAATATCTATTCCTATGGATACAATAAATGTTATATGCAAACTTTTAAAAGATTCAGAAAAAGAAGTAACTATCGGATTTAGTGGAGAAAATGTTATTCTTACTTGGGAAAATGCTTATTTCTCAAGCAAGACTATAGCTCTTCCTTTCCCTGATTTCAAAGGTATTCTTGCTAATAATTCTTTTAGTAAAGTTATGGAATTTAACAGAGATGAACTAAAAAGTGCTTTAAAAAGAGTTATAACAGTGGCTAAGACAAGTGTAGATGCTAAATTTGGTGCTATATTTGATTTTAAAGGAAAAACTCTTTTAATCAATGCTTTTTCTGGAAAAGCTAAAATTAATCAAAAAGTTAATATGATAAAAGAGGGTGAAGATTTTAAATCTTCATTGAACTGTAAATTCCTTGCTGAATATATAGATAATATTTCAGATAACCCAGTTATTAAAGGAAGCGGTTCTTCTTCTATGTTTGAAATAACTGAAACAGGAAAAGAGGATTACAGATATATTTTAATGCCGTTGGCACTTAGAGATTAGTACTATCATAAAAATAAAGTTTAAATAAAAAGCTAGGTTTTATCCTAGCTTTTTTAATTTTGTTTTTACTCTTTCCAACTCATTTTCAGTAAGTAAGATTGAAAGTTTTCGTGGTTTACTTGAGCTTGAATGAGGAATAAAAATTAAATCTCTTTTTTTCTCTGCTATTACAATATCTTCCAAATAAATTTTATCTTCAAGATTATAAAATTTTTTCATCATTGCTTCAGCTTTTTTTCCAGTACAAATAATAACTCTACTATTACTTAAAGATAAAGTTTTATTTAAAAATTTTTGACTGCAATTATTTACTGCTTCCTCTACTCCTATTTCATTTTTAGATTTACATCTTACTATCTCCATTAAGGCAATATCCTTTCCCAAAGTAACATAACTTTTAGGTAATATTTCTTTTGCTCTATTTTTTACTGAACTCCAAAATCTTACCCATTTTTTATTTTTATATATTTTTCATCTTTTGTCCATTTGCCTTGAAATCTATTGAAATAAAAATCTTTTCTTTCTTCTTCTTTCCATTCTATTGTAGGATATAATTCTTCTTCATTAATTGAAGGATTAGAACTTATTATTAAAATAGGAGCATTCTCTATATCCCCATTCCATGGCTCAGGAAGCTGAAAGTTTTTTTCTTCTTGGGTAGTTATGATTTTACTACAGGCTGTTTTTCCTTTTCCCTCAAAATATTTTTTTATATTTTCACAATATTGAATCTCTTCAAACAATTTCATTAATTTTCCATTTATTATCTCTGTTGTCTTGTCCATTACTACCTCCAGATACTTATTTTTTAAATTAATATTCTAATTTCATCATTTCTCTTGTACTTAATGCAATAAAGTCTTATATTTTTCCAAATAATATTTTCTTTTCTAAATATACTGAAACATTTTTGATTTTGTTTATATCATTATTCCTCCATCCTCCTAGATAACTATTATAGTATTAATTTTACTTTTTAAAATTAAAAAGTCAAGTCATTTAATTAAATGTAATATATCCCTATATTAAATAATAGATTATTTTATTCTATATTTGCTAATTTTTTATTCAAAAATATTTACTATATTTTATAAAATTTTATTTTTACTATTTTAATTTATTTT